>JAAZLY010000052.1 GCA_012799115.1 Bacillota bacterium | reverse complement strand
TGAATGCTCCCAGAGTTTCTCGTAATTGGTCCAGGCTGTAGCGGCGATTTGATCCGGTGTAAAATAATAGCCGATATCTGTCGTATAGCCCATGGATACCCAGTTACTGATACTGCGCTGCGAGGCAGCGGCCTTAAACCGATCGGTATGACCGATGATCCAGTTGGTCATAAAGCCACCATAGGACCCGCCTGTAACGCCCACTCTGTTGGAATCAATCTCAGGATAGGTTTCAAGAACAAGGTCGGTAAAACGCATCAGATCATCATAGTCAATCGTACCATATTTCCCTCGGATATCCGCGAACTCATTTCCTTTGCCATCACTACCCCGTGGGTTACAGAAGAATACGAAGTAGCCCTGGTTAGCCCAGTACTGCATTTCATGGAAAAAGACGGTGCCATAGACGGTTTTTGGGCCACCATGGATATTCAAAATGGCGGGGTATTTCTTTCCTGGGATAAAATCGGTAGGCTTGAGTACCCAACCCTCGCAGGTAACATCCTCTTCGATGAGAAAGCTCAAGGCCTCGGGCTCAGCTAGTTTGCGTTCTGCATTGACCCACGCATTAAAGCTCGTCAGCTTGGTTTCCTGACCATCTTTGAGATGGTAGATTTCTTGGAGGAGTAAATCACGCATGGCAATGACAAGGATATGGCCCTTTCTCACGCTGAAGGAATCGATGGAACCAGGCTTACTTGGTATCCTTTCGATCTGCCCGGTTTCGGTGATCCGGTTAAGATAAGAGCTCTCCCGATCCGTTGTTAGGAAGTACAAGAACTCTCCATCTTGCACGATTCCTCGGCCGCCACCATAGCGACAATCAGATCCTACCGAACTATAAGAGGAGAGGTCAAAGTCTGGTGTGACGAGTTTCTGATTGCCGTCTTGGGTACTGACCGTATAAAACCGGGCGTTTTCGTTGAGCCCAAAGCGCTCTCTTTCGCTCCCTCTTACTAGGAGGAGCTCATCGGATATGAAGTGGGCTGACCAATAGGAAAACTCTTCCTTCGTGAGCTGGGAGACAGCTTTCGTCTCCAGATCAACGAGATACAGTGAATTTGTCAGGGGCATCATCCCAACATACTCTGAGCCTGGAAAAACGGCCTTGGTCTTGCTCTGATTAAGTTGAATCATTTCAACATTCATGGTCTCGCCAGTTAGGGGCTCTAGAGAGTTGTCCTTGGCACTGTAAATGTAAAGCCGGGACCGATTTCCGCTGGTAAAGCCTCCGCCATTACTCCAATAAGGGATTTCCTCTAAGACTTCATAGTCTCTTTCTTCTTCCCGCCGCTTTAGTTCGGTCGCCTTGGCTTCCTCAGAGAGGTTTGCTAGGTCATTGTACTTAGGGTTGTAAGTACCTGTAAGCAAGAAGGATTGATCCCCAAGAGGTTCCAGTTGCCTGACTTTGAGGGGAACAGAAAAGGCCTCTACAGCCTCACCACCATGGATATTGATCTTATAGTAGACCGTGAACTGCTCACCTTTTTTCTGCCGCTCTTGATCTTTTGGGTTACGCATCGATGCAAAGAGGAGCTCGTGATCGTTAAGCCAGGTGAAGGAGGGCTCTTTACCCAGGCCCGTCAATTGAAAACAGCTGCCTTTTTCTATATCTAGAATCCAAAGCTTTGAGGCATAGTTGTTTTCGTCCATGTTCGCCTCGTGGGTCACGAAGCAGGCATGGGTTCCACTTGTGTTGTGTTCGATTCCGGAGAGAAACGTATACTTTGTAAAGTCGTCAAGACGCAGGTTCTCCAATTGGTTTCATCCCTTCGTTTAGGTTTCTTAATCCAATGAAATACCTTCCCCTCTGGAAGTAAATTTCCTGCAAAGGCTAGATGATTGACTGCGCCAGTTCCCTTGACTTTGACCTGGGTAGATGATAGGCTGGGAATGAATGGATAGACAAAAGATTAACAAAGAGGTGAAAATGGATGGGCAGGATTGGTATCGGTGAGTTGATCTTAGTCCTGGTGATTGCGCTGGTTATTTTTGGACCTTCTAAGTTACCTGATATCGGAAAGGCCATTGGTAAAGGTTTGCATGAGTTTAAGAATGCCACAAAGGGATTAGCAGACGATGAGACCGTTACAACGAAGAGCGACGACAAGTAGAGGCTATCAAGGCTGATTTTCTCTCGGGATTAGGTGGGTGTTTATGCTTAGAAGACTGCAGAATGGCAAGAACCCTGCAGAGGGTATGAGTCTCGTCGATCATCTTACGGAGCTGCGTAGAAGAATCATCGTGATCATTGCGACGTTGGCCTTAGGTATCATAGTAGGCTTTTATTACTCTCCTTCTATTGTAGAGTATGTGATGCGGATCCCTGGCGAACTCGTGTTTTTATATCCCGGTGAGGCCTTTATTGTTCACCTCACGGTTGCTCTTATCGTAGGATGCTTCCTAGACCTTCCTGTTATTTTGTATCAAGTCATTCGTTTTCTCGTACCTGGCTTAAGGGAGAAAGAAGTCCGTGCCTTATTCATTGGTTTGCCTTTTTCGCTGGCTTTATTTGCCTTTGGTGTTCTTTTTGCATACAAAGCCATCTTACCCATAGCCTACAGGTTCTTTATGGGTTTCGGTACAGAACAACTTGCACCGCTGATCTCAATCGGTAACTATGTCTCGTTCGCTCTCGGGCTTATTGTCCCCTTTGGTGTGGTCTTTCAGCTACCCCTAATTGTACTGCTTTTGGCTGGAGTGGGGATTTTGCATCCGCAAACCTTGGTACGGCACCGGAAGTATTTCGTCTTGATTATCTTTATATTGGCCACAGTATTGACCCCCCCTGATGTTGTTTCCCAGCTTCTGCTGGCACTACCCATGCTACTCCTTTACGAGTTCAGCATCCTATTGTGCCGTATTGTCTTTCGTAAGAAATTGGCAGATAACTAGCTTGAAAACCAGCCTTTATTTGCCAAGATAGGCAGGAATTACCTTTCTAATCAAGAAGACAGTATTCAAGTTTGTGAACTCTATCGCAATATAAAACTATGGAGGCGAATGTACGTGGAGGAAAAGAAGAGAGTATTGACGAGACGAGACTTTCTGATGAGTGCAGGAGGAGCGGTGGCCGGTATTGCCCTGGCAGGCACTGGACTGGGTTTGCTTACTCCTAAAGCAGAAGGAGCCACTGTCGAACTCCCAGAGTATCCGTGGGAGCAGTACTTTGACAAACCTCTAGATGTGGAGAAGGTTCGGGAGTTGGGAGCACAGTACTACGGTGAAGGAAATGGATGCGCAGAAGGTGCATTCAGAGCCCTCATTGAAGAGTTGGGCGAACCATTTAGTTTTGTGCCCTCGCAACTGATGAACTTTGGTAAAGGTGGCGGAGTTGCCTGGGGAACGCTTTGTGGAGCCATTAATGGGGCTGCCGCTGCTGTATCGTTAGTATACGGCCGTGGTCAAGGCACAGCCGTCATTGTTAACGAGATTATGGCTTGGTATAGTGCTACAGCATTGCCGCTCAGCATGGAGAACAGCATATCTGGAAGCCCACTGTGTCATGCCTCCATTGCCAATTGGTGCAAGGCCACTGGTAAGAAATCGAGCGAGAGAGGTCCTCGTTGTAAGGCCCTCACAGGCGACGTTGCTGCTCAAGCCGCTTTGTACATGAACCAGCTACAGGCTGGCACATTTGTGCCTGCTCATCCAATGTCTGAAGAGACGAAGGCTTGCTTTGACTGCCATGTAGGTGGCTACGCCGATGATACCCTTGGCAAGATGGATTGTGCACCTTGCCATGACGGTCACTAAGAACAAGCGAATAGGTGACTGAGGAAGCAAGCGTTTTAATGTGTTTTTCTTGAGGAAAGCGTTTACGCTTTCCTCTGTCTATTTTGTCTTGGGAGTTGAGAGCATGTCCAAAAGGAAGTTGAAGATACTCTTGTTTTCTTTATTACCCTTGCTCTTGTTGGGCTTCTTGGCTTTTCGTGCCTTTGAGAACTCTGCCGCTTACTACTACACCATCTCCGAGGTTCAGGCGAAGGAAGTCTTGGAGCAGAAACTGAGAGTGAAAGGTCAGTTGGTAGAGGATAGCGTCTTCTATGATGCTACCCTTCCTTTGCTTGTCTTTCGCTTAACCGACGGTGATGCGTACATTGAAGCATCATACCCAGGGGTGCTTCCCGATAACTTCCACCATTCCGAAGAGGTGATCATTGAAGGAACCCTTGACTCCCAGGGAGAGTTTCAGGTGAGTAAGCTTATGCTGCAGTGTCCATCAAAGTATGAAGGAGAAGAATAGTGACTTATGTTGGCGTAGTATCACTATATCTGGCTGTTTTCTTCGGAGTTTCCGCCCTGATTCTTAGTCTATTGACGCTTCGAGAAAAGAAGCAAAGGATCGGTTTGATGGCAGGACGGGCGGGAGCCCTTTCTACGCTTTGCATTCTTACAGCTACATTAGGCCTCGTCGTAGCCTTCTTGATCAATGACTTTAGCATAGCCTATGTGTCCCGTCATTCAGCCCGCAATCTGCCAGTACTCTATAAGGTGAGTGCTCTTTGGGCAGGGCAGAGCGGTTCTCTTCTACTGTGGGTACTGATTCTTTCATCGTTGACGTTTGTGGTGCAAAGGGTCAAGAGGTATCAGAAGGATGATCTAGGCATTCGCCTAGGAATTGTCATGCAGGCGGTGTGCCTTGTCTTCCTCTTGCTCTTGCTGTTTATTGCGACCCCCTTTGAGCGCCTGACGACGAGTCCCTATGATGGCTCTGGACTCAACCCTATGCTACAGAGTCTGGGCATGGTCTTCCACCCGCCCCTTCTTTTTCTTGGTTTCAGCGGCTTTCTGGTACCATTTGCTTTCGCTGTTGTAGGACTGTGGACAAATGATCTGGAAGGCGACTGGCTTGGTCATGTTATGAAGTGGGTTCTCTTCTCTTGGCTCTTCCTCACAGCAGGTATCGTAACTGGAGGTCAATGGGCCTACAACGAGCTAGGATGGGGAGGTTATTGGGCCTGGGACCCCGTGGAGAACTCCTCCTTCTTTCCTTGGCTAACGTCCACTGCACTCTTACACATTTTGTGCCTTCCTCTGGAACACTCCACAAGGAGGGTCTGGAGTTATATCTTGATCGTGATCACCTATGGACTTACGATCTTTGCCACATTCTTGACGCGCAGTGGTATTCTCGATTCAGTTCACGCTTTTGCAGGTGGTGTACTTGGACAGGCTTTCCTAGCAGTCTTGTTGATTCTCTTGGTGTTCTCCTTGGTTTTGGGATGGTCTAGGCGCCGGGTCCTGGTCAGTACGGAGAAGGGGGATACGAATTACGAGTCCTCAGGGATGGCGATACCCATCACCCTGGGTTCTATACTCCTTTTGATGCTGTGCGCTGGAGTTTTTTTCGGTACCATGTTTCCAGTCCTCTCACGACTCTTTGCTGCACGTGAAGTGGTTTTGGACAGGGGTTTCTTCAACCAGCTGAGTGTGCCCCTCTTCCTAGCAATCCTATTTCTCATGAGCCTCTCACCCTTGCTGAGAAAAGAGGTATCGGGCAGGGTATGGATACGAAGGTTGGCGTTGCCCGTCTTGTCGGCTGTGGCGGTAGGTATCTACGCTTATTCTATTGAAGCAGGTGGTATTGGAACCCTTGCCTTTGCCCTAGCGGCCTTTGGGATCGTATCCCATGTACCCATCTTACTTCAGTTCCGTTCTTTGCGGCGATGGGGTGGGGGTCTTGTTCATCTTGGTGTCTTGATCGTTATGGTGGGCGTGACAGGATCATCCATCTTCGTCGAAGACATTCATGTTTCGGTTAATCCGGGGCAGGAAATTGTCCTCGGTGAATATACCCTGCAGTATGAGGGGTTAAAAGCCCAGTATGGTTCTGATCGCTATCATGTTGGAACCACGCTGAAGATTATGGATGATGGTTTAAAACGGGGAGAAATCACCTCCGTGAAGACCTTCTGGGAAGGGCGCAGCCAACCATCGACGAAAGTGGGCATTTTCAGTACATTTAAAGAGGATCTCTATCTGAATTTGGCCGGTTGGGAGCAACCAGTAGCCCAACTTCATTTACAGCGATTTGCTCTGGTGGGTTGGATCTGGGTTGGTTCGTGGATGATCTATGGCGGCGCTTTGGTTACCTTGTTAGCTGATCTGAAATTCCGTTTCAAGGGTAGGCAGGTGAGGTTGTGGTCAAGGCAGATGCGCTAGTCGTAAGAGGGCTCCACAAGCAGATCGGTGGACGGACAATCTTGAAGGGAGTCTCCTTCGAGGCCACCACAGGGGACCTAGTGATGATCACGGGTCCTAATGGGGCGGGTAAGACTACTTTGCTCAGGATTTTGGCCTGCCTGCTACCGAAGAGTGCTGGCGAGGTTTTGTGGAATGGCACGCCGTATGGTTTGGAGCACGGTGCTATTGGCTATATCTCTCATAAACCCATGCTCTATGAGTCCCTTTCGGTTTATGATAATTTGCAGTTTTTTGGCCGTATGTATGGTGCAAGCTCCAAGGAGTTCGAGCAAGAACTCCTAACCCTCGTGGGTCTCTGGCACTACCGGTATGAGCCGGCTGCAGTTTTGTCTAGGGGCATGAAGCAAAGGCTCGCTATTGCCCGTATGTTGATATCAAGACCGCGGATGATCCTTTATGACGAACCTTTTACAAGTCTAGATCAGGAAGGACAAGACTTGCTCAAACGCCTGCTTGAGAAAGAACGTTTGAAGACCATTCAACTGATCGTCACCCATGAACCGAGGCTCTTAAGCGGGCTTGAATACAAGGAGTTAAGACTGCAAGGCGGCAGGATAGAGCAGGGGGAATCCTATGATACCTAGGTTCTGGAACAAGGTTTTCCTCATCTACAGGAAGGACCTTAAGGACGAAATCCAAACTTTTGGCCAGCTCATTGGCACGCTAGTTTTTGGAGTCATGTTGGTCTTTATCTTCAGCTATGCATTGCAGCTCGTCAACCTTGAAGTCAGCAGGGTGTTTCCCGCGGCCTTGTGGGTCAGCGTGTACTTTTCCGCTAGCCTGATCTTGCAGCGCGCCTTTTCCAAGGAAGCAGAGGAAGGGACACTTGATGCCTTGCTGCTGGCCAGCGGTGACCGGGGGATCTTGTTTTTGGCGAAGTTTTTTTGTAGCTTGAGCATTCTTCTGATCTTTGAAATCGTTGTGGTGCCCCTTATGTGGGCTTTTATGGGAGTCTCCGGGCAAAACCTGCAACTGGGTTATTTCGCAATGTCTTTGTTCTTAGGAAGTTGGGGACTAGCGGCCATTGGTACCTTGCTCAACGGAATGACTGTGCAGCTACCTGGATCACGTTTGTTGTTTCCACTTCTACTGTTCCCCTTGTTGATTCCTTTGCTGATGGGGGCAATCTTGACCTCCCAGGGTGCATTGCTCGGTGAAGTACAGTCAGTCATGGGATGGTTTTATCTGCTCTTGATGTTTGATCTCACCTTTACAGTTGTTCCCTTGTTGTTGTTTGATTACGTTTTGGAGGGTTGATCTTGAGACAGAGAATATGGCAACTTCTATCTGCAATTCTTATAGTTCTTCTACCGGTGAATCTCTACATCATATTTTTTTATGCCCCAGTAGAACGAACCATGGGCATTGTGCAAAAAGTTTTTTACTACCACGTAGCCTCGGCCTGGATCGGATTGTTGGCTTTTTGCGTCGTCTTTGCTGCCAGCATCGCCTACTTATGGAAAAGAAGTGAGGGAGTGAATCTTCTAGCCCTGGCATCAGCCGAGATTGGCACTGTCTTTATTAGTGGCACCTTGCTTACTGGGCCTTTGTGGGCATATCCCATCTGGAACACATGGTGGACTTGGGATCCTAGACTAACAACGACATTGGTTCTATGGTTCATGTATGTAGCTTATATGGTGTTGCAAAGTGGCGGGGAAACGGAAGCCAAGAAACGGTTTGCCGCCATTTATGGGATTGTTGCCTTTGTTAATGTGCCCTTGGTCTTCTTTTCTGCCAGATGGTGGCGGTCCATTCATCCTATCCTTGTTAGCAGTGAAGGAGTGGCCTTGGATGCCAGAATGAAAGTGGCTCTGTTTGCAAGCCTTGGAGTGTTCTCCTTGCTCTATATCTACTTACTTCCGTTGCGTATGAAGTCCCTTGAGCTGAAGGCACGAGTCAGGCAACTTAAATCTGAGGTATTGCCCTAGCGGGTAGATTTTCTATGGAAAGTGGGATGTTTATGATTTTTTTCGCCATTGGGTACACGCTAATTTGGCTCTTGCTGTTCGGTTATACGCTGGCAATCCATGGGCAACAACGCAAGCTAGAGAGGGAGATTTCTCTCCTAAATGAATTGGTAAGAGAAGGAACGGACCGAACAGTTAGTTAGGTAAACACTATGAAAGTGTCATGTTATTATTAGGTCGAGAAAATGAACACAAATTCAATTGACGAAAGTATGGGACTTGTTTATAATCAGTTTGTAGGCTGACATGTCGCTTACGACTCTAATTTCATACACAGAAAGAGGCCGACCTATGAAGAAAACTCTCATTTTGGTTCTTGTTTTAGTGTCCATTTTTAGCCTTTCCGCTGCTAGCTTCGCTGCTGAATCCATTCGTATGGGTAAAGCTGACTGGGCTGCTCACGGAACAAGATGTTTTGCTGTTGCAGTTGTTGCACTGCAAGGTGACGTAATTGTTGGTGCTTACCTCGATGAATACCAGATGCTACCTAGAGCAGAGACCACTGGTGTTCCTAACTCTGACAAAGCTTTTGGCGAAGCATTTGCTAATCCCGAGCAAGCCCTTGCTTCTAAGAAAGTAAACAGTGAGTACTACAGCAACAACATGGCTAACGCTGGTTCTACTGTAACCATCGCTAACAACTTCAAAGCTCTTGAAGATTTCGTTGTTGGAATGACCGTAGCTGAACTCGAAGCATTCCTTTCGAACAACGATAAAGAGGCAGTAGTAGACATGGTTACCGGTGCAACACTTGTTGACAACTATGGTTACTTAACCGCTTTCTGGGCTGCCGCTAAGGATGCTCAAAGCAAATAAGCTAAGTAGAGTGAAAAAAACCGTAGACGCCTTTGGCTCTACGGTTTTTTTATAATGTCGGTAGCTTTGTGTGGTAAGAACTTTGGTCTTGCTCGACTTTGTTGGAGGTTGTTGCGTACGCTCTCTTTTGCTGCCTCGAAGAGGAGTCCTAGGGCGTGGGCCAGATTGTGGCGCATTGCATCATCCATCTCTCGAAATGATCGGAGGACGATGCGTGCATTTCTGTGCCAGTTTAGGGTGAGCTCCTTTAGTGTACTAGCATTGGTCTCTTCGAGAATCGAGAAGAGAGTGTCAACAAACTGCTCGCGTTGTTCAGGGCTGAGCTGGGTTAGCCAGCTCTTGAGTGTGCGGTCCACGAACTTGCTTTTGTCGGTTACCTCGTCGAGGTAGACGAACCGGTCTCTGTCCACTTCCCAGGAAAAGAGGTCATGTTGCATTAGGCCCACTTGATCGCTACGAATCACATAGTAATCCTCTTCATGCTGCAAAAGCATGCCTACGACTGAGGATTGGGGGATGAAGGTCTTAACTTTCTCTACGATCCTTTGATACCCATCAGACTCCAAGACACAGCTGTCAAAACCAGGGCCGTCGTGATTGTGGACGAAACGAATTCTATCTTGGATATCGGGCCGACAAAAGGAAGCAGCATAAACCGCCAAGTTACCTCCTTTGGAGTGTCCTCCAATACAGAGTGTTCCAGGAACCTCTTCTGCGGCATTGTTTAGATATGCTACAGCGTCAATTTGGGCGGGTACTGGAGTGCAAAAGCTCATGTTAAAGTCCTCTTTCCAGCCCGCAAGTGACAAATCCGTGCCGCGATAGGAAACATAGGAGAGGTCGGGCAAGAGATGGATTACCATGGCCGCAAACTGCTTTTCTTCATCGAGTTTCACTTGGTTAGTGTAGCCGCATAGACCAAGCTTATTGAATCGATCACTGTTGGCCACCTCCTGCAAAAACGGAAGATCGGTTTTCATGATCAACTGCTCTGCGGCGCCTTCTTTGTGCAAGAACTGTTTCGCTGCGTCAGAAACGCTGATCACCTCGGTGAACGAACTTGGTACAATGCCGTCAAAGGGAAGATAGGAAAGGCGCGAGAGAATCAGGCTATCGATCTCATTTAGTGGAGTTTGCTCCCAAGACAAGTCGCCCCGCCATTTGAGATAATCAAATAAGTTGGCCATTGATGTATTCCTCCCCTCACACATAGTATACGAATTATTCGAGAATGAGTCCTCAAAACCTCCCATGTGGAGCAGACACAGGACATGTTGTTCTAGAATGACGTCAGGGAGGATTTCTGCATGTCACGCAGAAAGATAGAGGGGTTAGTTTACCTTTTGGAGGTGACAGTGATGCTTTGGTTCTTTGCCAGTCTCTTACTCCTGCCAGTAAGACTAATTTTAGGAAGTACCCAGGGTATACTTCTACACCTGCTTCTGGCCATCGGATTAGGGATTTATGTCCTCGGTCGCTAAGGTGGTGAACTCCTTGCAGGATATTACAGGCTATGCTACATTCACCAAGCTCGTACCGATTGAGAAAGGCTGGTCTGGTGAGAAGAAGCCAAGTCTTTAGGTGTAGCCATACCAAAGGCCTTGCAGGTGGGCTTGTGCCAAGAAGGACAGAGTGTTTATTCCCTTTTCACCTGGTGTGAAGGTGAAGATGCCGAAATTGTTCTACCGGGCCTAGCTCGGGAGGAGCAATACGATCTAGGCATTCGGTCTGGGCAGATGCTCAGACTCCTCCTTTGGAGAAAAAGAAGTTGAACACATGAAAAACCAGGCAACAGAGGTCCTGGCCTGGTTTGATGGCATGCAAAATCCGGTGCCTAGCTGGTACTAACTTGAGCTTTCCGTTCAATACGTTTCAAGCGGTGTTCCAAAGCTGAGACCTTCGGGGACCGCTTCTGCCAAGCAAGGGCTAAGGCCCGGCGGGTGATCTGCTCTGCCGAGGCTAGGTCCTTTTTCTTATGCTCATAATACTTGGCCATCTCTTCGGAGGTTCCAAGATCGTCGGGGGAGATCTCCAAAATCTTTTGCCAGAGATGGGTAGCCCGTTCATACTGACCTAGGCGTTTTAGAATAGCAGCGGCTTGTCGCATCACCCTAAGGTACTGCTCATTATCCTCCGTGAGCTGAGCTGAGGCCTGAAGATACTGCAGTGCTAGGGAATGCTTCCCCTTGATCAAGGAGAGGTGACCCAGTGCTTCTGCTTCGAAGGAACAATCGCACTCATCTGGCTCCAGCTCCGTTGTGGTTTGGAGACGGTAGAGGAGGGTGGCCATGGAGACAATGTCTGTGACATTGTGTTCCAGAATATCTTGGAGTAGACTTCCGTTTCTTGTTTGGAGAAACTCAAAGTAACGTCCGGGGATCTCCATGCCAGGAATATCATCGATCCTATGGATCCCCAGAATGTGCTCCTCGAGGCTGCCTAGACTGCAGCTTGGTAGCTTGTGCTTCCAAAACCGCCGGGACATGTGTAGCAAGTCAATGTGCTTCTTGTTAGCAGCGCCTTCCAATCCCAGCCGGGAGATGGTGAAGCGGGTCTGCAGAAGCGGCAGGTCAAAGGTTTTTCCATTGAAGGAGACAATATAGTTCTTCCCTTGGAGTTCTTGATCGAGAAGGTAGAGAAGGGCTAACTCCTCATTATAGTCTCGCATTAGGAGCTGTTTGACGACGAAGTGGGTTGGTGTAAAGAAGCCCAAACCGACTAAGAAAGCATACGTACCAGTGCCTCCTGCAAGACCCGTGGTCTCGGTATCCAAAAAGAGAGCTTCCTCCAGAGAGAACTCATCTGAGGAAGGGTGTAAGGCGCTGTACTTCGCTTCTAACACTTCTCCTAGGCTCCAGTGGCCGTGGCGTTTTGTTAGCGGCCACCGCTCTTCCACGACATAGCCTGATCCAAAGGGGGTGTCGACCTCTTGACCACGTAAATAGAAATCAAGATCGGAACTCTTCTCCTGGGCTGTGGGGGCTTGACTACTCTGTGGGGGTAGGAATCTCCGCAGTTTGCTCGTCAGATCCATGCGTCAAAACCCCCTTTAGAAACCAAGACGTATGTACCTTGCCTTCCATGCCCACTTCTTCCACGGGTCCCACACAAGAGGGACAACCGGAAGGACAGGGGCAGTTTTTGATGATGGATAAAGCTCGCCAGAGTAGTCTTCCATGGGCTTCAAAGAGCTGTTCGCTAAAGCCTACGCCACCAGGGTATTTCTCGTAGATGTAGACGGTGGGTTCCTCTGTGAAAGGTGAGCGGATTTGGGCAGTAACTCCTAAATCGCTTGGCTCACACATAAGTTCCAGGGAAGCAATCTGACCCAGCAAATGTGCCGCGCCAAGGAGGGCACTTTGCAGGACCCCTCCATCAAGGCGTTCGATTTTCTCCCGAGGAATGCTAAACCAATAGGCCGTGGTGTGTAGTTCTTGCTCAGGCAGGGAAATCTGGCCCCAGCCAATGTTCTCGTGAGTATAAAACTTGATTTTCTTATACATATGAGTCTTTGCCACGACCATAACCTCACCCCAGTTGCGCTTCACCTGGGGTAGCTCTTCGCGTTCAAAGACATCCAAGACCTTCAACTCTACGTCTAGATTGGCATCCGTATAGTAGTCCACATCGACTTCTCTAGCGTAGGCTTTTTGCCTCTCCCAGTCGAGTTTATCAATATGGTATTGGGCGCTTTCATGAATATAGATGGCCCCTTCATGGACGAGCATGGGAGCGCTAAAGCGGTCCACTTCACCAATCACCTTCGTCGTTCCGTCGGTCGTATCGATGATGGCGAAATTCTCGGTAGAGGCGCTTCTGAGGGAAATGTCCACTGCGGGGTAATTCTCACTCATCCAATACCAACGATCCTCTACTTTGCGCAGAATCATCTGGTCAGCGAGATAGTCTAAAATCTCGGCTGGATCCATTTCACCAAACTTCTCTCCAGACACAAAGGGGAGCTCGAAAGCAGCGCACTTAAGGTGCGAAACTAGAATGTAGAGATTGTTAGGGTTGATCCTGGCAAACTCAGCGCCTCGATCCATAAAGTAACTAGGGTTTTGAATCATAAACTGATTGAGGGGGCTAGAATTAGCCACCAACACTGCCAAAGAGGAATCCTTGCTACGGCCCGCCCGTCCTAGTTGTTGCCAGGTGCTGGCAATGGTCCCTGGATAGCCTGTCAGGACAGCGGCCTGCAAAGAGCCAATGTCAATTCCAAGCTCCAAAGCATTGGTGCTGACCACTCCAAGGACCTTTCCAGCCCGGAGATCTTGTTCGATTTGCCTTCGCTGCTTGGGTAGATATCCACCTCGATAGGCCCGAATCGTCTCGTGGGGTTGACCAAGCTTCTGAAAGGACTTGCGCAAATAGGTAACAAGCACTTCTGTATTCAGGCGGCTTCGAGTGAAAACGATGGTGGGGACCTTTGCTGCTATTAACTCGTGGGCCACCGCCTCTGCCTCGAGGAGAGCACTGCGCCTGATTCCTAATGGCTTATTGACAACCGGAGGGTTGTAAAAGATCAGATCCTTCTGCCCCCGGGGGGCACCGTTTTGGTCAATGACGGTAACCGGCCTTCCGAGTAGGGCTTCGCCATGTTCCTTGGGATTGGCGATGGTGGCTGAAGTGCAAATAAACTGGGGACTGGCCCCGTAGAATCTGCAAATGCGATCTAATCGACGCAGAACATTGGCCACATGGGAACCAAAGACTCCTCGGTAGATATGGAGCTCGTCAATGACCACATATTTGAGATTCTCAAAGAGCCTCATCCACTTGGTGTGATGGGGCAAAATACCTGAATGGAGCATATCGGGATTGGTCACCACAATGCTTCCCGCCGCCCGAATGGCAATGCGGGCATCACCGGGAGTATCGCCATCATAGGTATAGGTTTTGATCTTCCCCCCGAGTTTGTCGCTCCATTCCATTAGTTCGGCTACCTGATCTTGAGCCAACGCCTTGGTGGGAAAGAGGTACAGTGCCCTTGCTTCTTCATCGTCTAATAGGGCTTGCGTGACCGGAAGATTGTAACATAGGGTCTTACCCGAGGCTGTGGGCGTGACGACTACAATATCTCTACCCTCTCGAACCCCATTGAGGGCGGCTGCTTGATGACTGTAGAGCTTGGTGATCCCCTTTTGCATGAGGAGTTCTTGTAGCTTGTCAGGTAAAAACGGGGGTATCGGTTCATAAACCCCCTCTTGAGCAGGGATCGTGTGACGGAAGGTGACGTTACTCATAAAACGGGGATTCTTCTCGATCTTCTCTAGCACGCTTTCTACTCCTACTGTCATCAGTGGCACCTTCCTTTCACCTCTATCATAGTCGAACGCTAGTTTGGATGTCAATGGCTATTTCAAGAGGGCTAGCAGGCCATCGGTGAGTGAGGAAACTCTAGATTGAAGTTGCTTTCTTCTTTCTTGGAGGAGCGTCTTCGGTGACTCCCAATCTCTTTGCAGCTCATCGAGTCCTCGTAGCATCTTCTCCTTACGATCGGGATCGGAAAAGAGGATGGTGAAATGCGTCCACCCGAGTGAACTGGCAAAGTCCCAACCCTTCATTCGATACGCTAGGCAAAGAAATGGACAGTCAAGGGCAGCCGAAAACACATTGGCGTGGAGTTTCATGTTGACGGAAAAGACGCTCCTAGTGTAAAGGGTAATGAGTTCACCCATGCTCGGCACACGATCCAACAAAACACAATTGGGGTGATTCAGCTCTTGATAGAGGTTTGTGCAGGCAGGAATGTCCCGGGACCAGACAGGGTAGATGACAATGGCCATGCTCTTGCCCAGGCTGCTCAGGGCGTCTCTTAGGTCTCTTGCTACGGGCTTTTCATCCCCACCAAGAACTTTGTGGGAAGCTGTACCCCAGTTCACTGCGACGATGGGGGATTGGATGTGGTCAAGTTCAGGTAAGGGAGCGGGGCTATCCCACTGGTCAAGGAGAAGACCTGGATCGCCAACAATGTCTAGGCGAGGATTTGAAGCTCCAATGACCTTAAGCATTTCCATTGTATACGGGCCCCGAACACCTAATAACGGGGCATTTTGCACGACCTGGCGAATCATAAAGGCCGAATCTGGATTAATCCCGCTGGCTTGAATGGGACTCTCTAGCATACTGTCGTAGCCCGATCCCCAGATAGCGGTGTTGATGGAGTTTTGACTGGCCAAGACGAGGGGTTTCAGATACACCGGCTCAAAGAGGGAGCCAGCGCCAAGAACTACCAGATCAGGCGCTTTGCGTGCCAATGTAAACTCGTTGAAGTTGGCTGGGTAGATTCCGTCGATATTTACCTCCAGACCCTGTTCCTGTGCCTTTCTAGAGACCCGGTTGGCGAAGATCTCGTAGCAGAGATCGTCGCCTTGGTTACCAAAGCCTACCCAACCAATATACAAGATGTTCTTGGTCATGAGTTTTCCTCCCAGGAGTAATCGCCGAGGGCTTGCCGCAGCCCATAGAAGTCCCGCGATCTCTGGTCTTCATGCTGGCGATAGTAGTAGAGTACTTTTCGGAGATTTTGCAGATTGAACCCCTGAACTAGAGCACGAGCCACGAACTCGTAGTCCTCTGCACCTTCCATAAAGGTGGTCAGACCACCGATTTTTTCCAATACAGTTCTCTTGAAGAGGAGAGAACCGAAGCAGACGCAATGGTGGCCTTCTCGATAACATCTCACGATATTGTTATCATAGCGCACCAAATGAGCTTTTTTCCGTTCCTTGAAATCGGTGGAAAACACTTCGTAGTCCGTTCCCACTAAGCTGTATTCCTTATCAAACTCGAGGAACTTGACCTGGCTACTAATCCGTTCGGGATGACTAATGTCATCGGAGTCATGGTTCGCAATGTACTCGCCTTGAGCAAGGATATAGCCAATGCTCTGTGCCCGGGCAAAGCCGAGGTTTCTCGGTAAACGATAGTAGACGACTCGAAAATCTTCCCCTGTATTGGCCTGGCGGATCCATTTTTCCACCACTTGCTCTGTTTGATCGGTGGAATGATCATCAATGACAAGAATCTCCAAGGGACGGTAGTCTTGGTTTTTCAAGGAATCGAGACACTCTTTCAGATAATGGGCTCGGTTGTAGGTGGGGATCACAACACTAACGAGGGGCGATTCCAAGGCGACTTCCCTGACTTTTTTCGTCATCTCACTTGGAGTTGGTTCCTTGACGGTCCTTTGTTCTATCGGTGCGATGGGCGGCTGAAGGATGGGTGCCCTCTCTTTACTTGGCTGGGAGGATAGACCTAGAATCTGGCCATAGACTTGTTCAATATCATCCGTTACATGCTGAATAGAGAAATGCTTGGCGACGAGTTGCCGAAGTTTGCCCCGGTCCAGATTGATTCCTTCCATGACCTTCTTGATCTCCGCCTCAAACCGACTGGGACTGGGGTTCTCCAGGAAGTCATGGTCG
>JAAZLY010000006.1 GCA_012799115.1 Bacillota bacterium | reverse complement strand
TGAAGAAAGCCCTAGAGCTGGTACAAAATCGTTATGATTATGTAGTGATTGATGCTCCTCCCTCCCTCGGCCTCTTAACCGTGAATGGCCTAACTGCTTCTGATTCAGTCTTGGTTCCCATTCAATGTGAGTATTATGCTCTCGAAGGTCTGAGCCAACTAGTCAGTACGATTGCTATGGTCCAAGAGCACTTGAACCCTGCCTTAGAATGGGAGGGTGTCGTGATGACCATGTACGATGTACGTACCAATCTGTCACAACAAGTGATCGAGGATGTGCAGACCTACTTTCAAAACACAGTCCGTGTCTATAAGTCCATTATCCCCCGCAATGTTCGTCTAGGCGAAGCACCAAGTTTTGGGCAGCCCATTGCTCTATACGATCCAAAATCGAAGGGTGCGGAGGCGTACCAGAACTTGGCCCGGGAGGTCTTGAACTCATGAGTACACAGAGATTAGGTAGAGGATTACGGGCATTGATTCCCGAGGTTGAGGAAGTAGAGAGTCAATCTGGTGTTGAAGAGGTCCGTCTTGACCAGATTGAGCCTAACCCATTCCAACCAAGGCAGCACTTTGATCAAGAGAAGCTGGAGGAACTCGCCCACTCTATCCGAGAATTTGGTCTATTGGAGCCCATTTTGGTACGGCCGCGGGGCGAGGGGTATGAGCTTATTGCTGGCGAAAGAAGAGTTCGTGCCGCAGAGTTAGCTGGTCTCAGCCAAGTGCCTGCCCTTGTACGTGATTTTGATGATGTAGACATGATGAAGGTTGCCTTGGTTGAAAACCTGCAGAGGGAGAATCTGAACCCGATTGAGGAAGCAGAAGGTTACCAGAGGTTGATCGATGAGTTTGGCTTTACCCAGAACCAAGTGGCTACAGCCGTGGGCAAGAAACGTCCGTCTATTGCCAATGCCCTGCGCCTTTTGAATCTAGGGGTGTCTGAAAGAGAAATGGTTCAAGACGGAAGCTTGTCCATGGGCCACGCTAAAGTACTCCTAGGAGTAAGTGACCCAAAGAAGAGATCGCACCTGGCCAAGAGAGTGGTAAATGAGGACCTAAGCGTTCGGCAACTAGAGGAAATTGTCCGAAAGCCGAAACATGTTCCACGTGGAACACTAAAGATCAAGAGTCCTGAACTGGTGGATCTGGAGGAAAACCTGCAACGTATCTTGGGAACCAAAGTCTCGATGACGTATAAGAAAGGTGCTGGCAGGATTTCCATCGAGTACTACTCTGACGAAGAGTTAGAACGATTACTAGAAATGTTGAGACGGATTTAGAAAAGGGAGTGTTCCACGTGGAACACTCCCTTAATCTTTGTCCGTCCCGTTCAATGTTCCACGTGGAACATTGCTCAAACAGTCTGCCAAGAACCGGGAGCTGCTTCAAACTCTGAAAGATGATTCCCTAAACAGATCGTCAAAGCCTCTGTAATCACATCGGCCATTTGAATCACGAGACTGAGTCGAGTGTTTTGCAGCACCACATGTTCCATAAAGCCCGCCACGTTGACAACCCCGATAATGTGATAATGGCCAACGGTAGGCAGCTGTTTGCTAACTCCGGTACCTGGATGTAAGGGCCCTCGCTTCACCGAAATGTACCCGATACTTTTTACTTTTCCTAGGCAGGCGTCGATTGCAATTATTGTGCTTTCACGGCCAGTTTGGTTGATACTCTCGATGGTTTCCGCCAGGTTGAGGGCGTGAACTGGATGGTGAATTGTCCCGTGAATGGTGACGTTAGCAGGCAGAAGTCCCTTCTCTTGCCGCTCAAGCAGGGCAGATCCAATGAAGGGGCCTAGGGCATCTCCAGTGGAACGATCGGTCCCGACGCAGACGATGTCCACTTCTGGCTTCAGAGCTAAGGAAGCAAGGGACAAAGCCAAATGGGTCGAAGACAATGGTTCCTCATAATGTGTTCGTACAATAATGTCTGAATCAAAGAACATGCTCCACCTCCAGAAGTAGACCTGCCTTAGTCTATGCAACTACGGACTAGTCTATGCATGGAGTTAATATATGAAGCTCATAATACATAGTAGCCCCACTCTCCGAATAGGTTTAAGGGGGGTGATGGCATGGGTCAATGGTCAATTGCTGCACTATATGTCGCCGGGCTCATTGGGGCGGGCTTTGCTTCGGGGCAGGAGCTCGTCGTTTTCTTTGTCAAGTATGGGCGCTCCGGCTTGATGGGCATCGCCTGGGCCACCGCCCTCCTAACACTAGGAACTACACTCGTCTTGAAGTTGTCTACCCAGCGAGGAACGACCTCCTACAGGGATCTCTTCAATCACCTTGACCAGGGATTTGCTACATTCTTTGATTGGCTCTATACTGTTTTTCTTCTCATTGGTACCAGTGTCATGGTAGCAGGTATGGGGGCCCTTGGGGATACTCTTCTCCTCAGCCTCGCCCTACGGATAGGAAGCACTTTGCTGATTTTCATTACGATTCAAAGAGGAGCCATAGGTGTAGGTAGGGCTAGCACCTATCTGGCACCCCTCCTTGTGCTC
>JAAZLY010000314.1 GCA_012799115.1 Bacillota bacterium | reverse complement strand
TTAAGCTTGTTTGTCTTCATTCATCGCCTCCATTATCCAGTTTTTTTTGCGAGACACATTGTGTTTGCGCTCGTCTTTTTCATCGATGTCGATTTCAATCGAGTCGATGTCGATGTCGATGTCAATGTCAAAATCATGATTAAAATTATAGCTCATGATGACAATATAATCAGCATTAATTATTTGTCAAGCAAAATCTGATTTTGGAGATCCGGCTATATATCATCTTTGCCACTGCAAAGCGAGTTAGCTATAACTATAACTATTACTATTACTATAGCTATTACTATTACTATTACTATAACATGCATAGCATTCGCATCTGCGTTTGCATATGCGTTCGCATATACAATTAATCCCTATAATTTGCGAATAAAAGCACAAAGAGACAGAAAAAGCTTGACAGGATTTTGGGCGTAGTTTTTATTGACCACATAAAGTAACAGGAGGTTCGAATGAACGAAAAACGATATTATCGATCACAGGAAGCAGCAAACTATCTCGGCGTAAACGAGAAGACGATTAGGAAGTGGGCGCGAGAAAATCTGATTCCGTATTCGCGGCCAGGTGGTAAGATCCTGCTTTTTGATAAGCGTGATTTAGATGCATTCATCGAAAAGCACAGGGGGAAATGATGGCATGGTATTTTCGTCATGATTATTCTGCTCGGAACGATCGCAAAATCACCGAATTGGAAATGGAAATGGGGGAGAACATCGGGTATGCGATGTGGTTCAAGATGTTGGAGATAATGGGTGAGATGGGCGGATCGTTGCCGAAAGAAAAGATGAAGGTAGCAGCATATGCGCTCCGTGTGCCATTGGATGTGCTTATGCAGTTCATTCGCATATGCGTTCGCATTGAATTGTTGGATGACAATGGTGATGAGTATGTAAATGCCCGCTTTGCAGAAGAGTGCGCAAGGATAAAAGAAAGAAGCCTGAAAGCATCAATCAGCGCAAAAAAGCGATGGGATAAGGAAGTTCCGAAGCCTGCACCCAGGCCAAAGCAGCCAAGCCTGGCACCTGAGATCATAGAGCATTGGAACGCTAATGCAAAGTCACTTAGGTGCAAGAAGCTCACAAGCGACATTGAGAAAGCTGTTGCCAAACGTTGCAAAGAATACACGATAGATGAGATAAAGCAAGGCATAGAAAACTATCATAGCGTGCTCAATGATCCTGATTGCTTTTTCTCATACAAGTGGAAACTTGCCGAGTTCCTGAGCCGTGCAAATGGCTTTCCTGTGTTCTATGGTGATCGTAATGAGATCATTGGCAAATATCGCAAAACAGTGGGCAAGAACGCCAATCCAGAACAGCCAAAGACGCGCAAAGAATTATTGGAGGCCTACAAATGAAATATCCAGATTGGTATCAGAAAAACCAAAAACTCATTGACTATGTGGAAAATGAGATATCTACAGGGAAGTTTGCCATACTGCTCACGGGAAAGCCGGGGTGTGGGAAAACGGCATTGGCAAAATTAATCTTTGACCACGTGCTGGAAAAAAATCGTGGAGATGGCAGATTCAGCTATATCTGTGCCACCG
>JAAZLY010000051.1 GCA_012799115.1 Bacillota bacterium | reverse complement strand
GCAGGGATTGATTGTGGGGAAACCCTATGATAATCAGTATTATCACGAGTATCAGACGTCGATACGGAGAATTCTCGCAGAGGTGGATCGAGAGGATCTACCCGTTCTATACAATGTAAGTTTTGGGCACACCGCCCCCATGACTACCTTACCCATGGGAGCCCTGGCGGAGATCGATGGCCAGACAGCGTCGTTCAGCATTTTGGAAAGTGGTGTAGTCTAGATTACATGAAAAGGAATCGCCCGGTTGTTACGCCGGGCGATTTTCTACATCTCACTTCTTGTACTCTTCTAGAGCCTGTGCAAGTCGCTTCATGGCCTCTTCCAAAAGACTTCTAGGGCAGCCAATATTCATCCGCTGGTAACCTGCACCACTTGTGCCAAAGGATGCTCCATCATTCAAACCCAGCCCGGCTTGTTGTACGAAAAACTGGTTGAGCTCTTCGGGGGGAAGACCAAGGTCTGTGCAGTCCAGCCAAAGTACAAAGGTTCCTTCTGGCCTGACCACTCTGATCTTAGGCGCTATCTTGGCGAGTTCGCCTTGGACATAGGCTACGTTTTCTTCTAAATAGGCGAGGAGTTCATCGAGCCAAACTCCACCGTGGCGATATGCTGCTTCTGCCGCAACCGGCGCGAATACGTTGGAATGCGCATTTCCGAGGCGCTGCACTTGGTTAGCGAACTTTTCCCTGAGCGTCTCGTTGGGTATAATCACATTCGATAAGTAGAAGCCAGCGAGATTAAAGGTCTTGCTCGGAGCCATAAAGGTGATGACCCGCTCAGCAATTTCTAGCGAGAGGCTCGCTAGGGGAATGTGCTGATGGTTCGAGAACACCAAATCTGCCCAAATTTCATCAGAGAGTACGGTAACATCGTATTTCACAACTAGAGCCCCTAGGGCAAGTAGTTCCTCTCTACTCCATACTCTACCCACTGGATTATGGGGGCTACAGAGTATCAAGACCTTTACTCCAGAGCGAAAGATGTCCTCAAGCTCTACAAGGTTCATTGTATAGCGGCCGTCTGATTCGATCAGTCTGTTTTCCACCACGATACGATCGTTTTGATCTCCTAGAGAGAAAAACGGTGGATAGACAGGGGGCTGAATCGCAATTCGATCGCCTGGTTCAGTGAGGGCTAGAATTGCTGTGGCCAAGCCTCCGACCACTCCAGGGCTATAACTCAACCAACTCGGATCGATCGCCCAGTTATGGCGGGTTTGCAGCCAGTTCAAGACTGCTTCATTAAGGCTTTGCGGCTTAATCTCATAACCGAAGACCCCGTGGTCTGCCCTAGCTTTGATAGCCTCTATGACTGGCTCGGGTGCCGTAAAATCCATGTCAGCCACCCACAATGGGAGCAAGTCTTCCCTCCCAAAAACCTCCGCAGTAGCATCCCACTTCACGCATTGGGTATTGCGGCGATCAATTCTCTGGTCGAATTGACAACCCATAGGCTTACACCTTCCTTGCTACGCCGGTTTTCCTGGCACTCTCAGCTACAGCTTTGGCTACTGCTGGAGCAACCCGCTCATCAAAGGGTGAGGGAATAATGCAGTCTGTTGTTGGGTTTTCAACCAAGTCAGCAATGGCGTAGGCTGCGGCAATCTTCATGGCGTCATTAATGTCCTTAGCCCGTACGTCTAAGGCGCCTCTAAAGATTCCTGGAAAGCCCAGTACATTATTAATCTGGTTGGGATAGTCAGAACGACCTGTAGCTACAATTGCTGCTCCAGCTTCATGGGCGAGGTCAACAGCGATTTCAGGTTCAGGATTCGCCAGGGCCATAATAATGGGCTGATCGGCCATGCCGCTGACCATCTCGGGGGTCACAGTGTTGGCTGCCGAAACACCAATAAAGACATCGGCTCCTTCCATGGCCTCTTGGAGAGACATCTTCTTGCCCTCTGGATTTGTTAGCTGGGCGACTTCCTCTTTGATAGCGTTATTGGTTGGATCACCAGGAATGAGTGGACCTTGGCGTCCGCAACCGACAACGTTCGTATAGCCATCCTGTAGGAGAAGACGCACAATTGCTCCACCTGCAGCACCAATTCCGCTGACGATGATGCGGGCCGTCTTGTCCTTGCCCACAACTCGTAGGGCATTGATTAGACCGGCTAGGGTTACCACGGCGGTTCCGTGCTGGTCATCGTGGAAAATGAACATGTCTGTTTCCTTGACCAAACGCTCTTCAATCTCAAAACAGCGGGGTGATGCGATATCTTCTAGGTTGACTCCGGCAATCGTAGGTTCTAAGGCTTTGACAATCCGTACAATCTCATCTACATCCTGGGTAGCCAGGCAGAGGGGAATGGCGTTTACATTGCCAAACTCCTTGAACAATACGGCCTTACCCTCCATCACAGGCAGGGCTGCGGCAGGTCCAATGTTACCCAAGCCGAGGACGGCAGAACCATCGGATACCACGGCAATCGTATTACCCTTCCAGGTGTAATCCCAGACTGTATTTGGATCCTTGGCAATCTGGTTGCAGGGTTCAGCTACACCTGGTGAGTAGGCGAGGGAGAGCTCCTCCGCATTGGACACCTTTGCTTTGCTGGTGATCTCAAGCTTACCGCGCCATTGTTCGTGCTTTGCTAGAGCTCTTTCATAAATGTTCATCTACATTCCTCCTTGGACAGTACCAATTATTAGTTCTACTATTCTACCTTCCACACTTGTTATCTGTTTCCTACAGACTTTGTGAAATAATTAAGCTTTTCGTTCCTGCATTCTTGATCCAGAATTACTCTGGCGCAAAAAGTCCATGATCCTCTGCAAAAATGCTTGGGCATTGGCCATGTCATCTTCATCAGGCAAGCGATCGCCATAGAGTATTTCGTTGCGCAGCTTGCGAATGGATTTCAACTTCTCAATATCAGATTCATCCAGTTGGTGATCACGAGGTGCGTCTCCATTAAGAACATGGTTCAGTGTATCGCCAATCATTCGTTCTGTCGCAATCCATTGCCGCATGAAAGAACCAAGGTTCTCTTCATCAGAAAAATAGGAAACATACTCGTCGGGTGCACCGTAGGGATCCGAACGGCCGATTGCGATCCGGGCATCGTTATACGTTGCGTAAAAATCAGGATTCTCCCGTAGGATATGGTCGACAATCTGTTGGGCTAGGGGCTGTCCCTTCGAGTATAGGTCACATTTCTGGACAATGGGCTTAAGGGACGGAACCGAATTCAAACCGATTTCCTTCAGAAAATGAAACAGTACATCAGTACGTCCAATATACGGTTCCGTATCATTACGGTGCGACGACTTGCGGACATAATCGTATAGGTAGGATGAGAGCTCATAATGATTGGAAAAAGGTTGTCGTTCGGTATTAATTCTGCGTTTGGCAGCTGTTTGCAGGCGTTCTAGTGCAATCTCTCCTGCATGCATCAAGCCGTTTAACTCATCTAGGATGGCATACTCATCCTGAGAGAGAAAACCCTCTGTCGACTTGTACACCAAATCATGCTCGACCTCAGCCCAGGCGTGCATCAGCACGGAACCTACTTGGAGTTCGATCACATAATTAGCTAGATGTTGGTCAGTCGGGGCGAGGGTTTCTGGTTTAAGTCTCAAACGGTAGTGACGCCCCACATATCCCAGAAATCTCTTCTGATAAGCACCGGGATGCTGCAGGGCTTCGGGAAAATCCTTGACATGGTCTACGTCGAAATGGGTACGGATAAAGTGATCGATCTCATCTCGATCTCCTGGGAAATAAAGGGCGATGCGTACGCCAGCTAGGTCCACAATATCGTCATAAATCTCTCTGATCGATTGATACGCCTTTTCTTGGGCCCTGCTCTCAACCTTTGCGGCGAGGCTATCTATCTTCTTGGCCCGTGAGGTGACTAAGGCCCTGAGCCCTCGTCGTTTCAGTGCACTCTCACATTGGTAAGCGCAGGTTTGGGCTAGGTGTTCATAGTGACTAATCTTACTCCTGTAATCGTCGATGAACTCACTTATCAAAGCCATGGCGCTCTCCTATCTTTGAGTAATGTTCTCTATGACCAGATTACTCTAGAAGAGACGGATCTGGTACATAACGGCAATCACACTCAGGCTACTGAGGGTGAAGAGTGTATAGTAGAGTCGTTGCAGGCGATTACCCCTTCGGGTAAAGAGCAAGTAAACAAGTGTCAGCAACATCAATCCGGCTAATCCCACAAGAATCTTCGTAAGAATCAAGGCGGCGTTAAGGGTGGCTGAAGGTTCTAGGACAATTGTGGGAACCCCTAGAGTCGGATGCGTTGCGTTCACGACGTCCATGAGCATGATCATAATTGTTACAAAGAGAAGGAAGAATAAGATACCGACAACCTTTGGCGCGACAAAACTGCTCCTCCTAACCTGGGGTCTAAAGATGCTTCTAATCCACCCTAGTATAGTGATGAGCATAATTAGAACCGAAATTCCCAGGAGACTGAGGAGAAGATTCGGATTTTGATGCCAAGGCGTGCGTAGCCAGGTACCTGGTCCACCAAAGGAGAGTTTTGTTACTTTACCATCGTCAAAGGTGACGGCCATTTTGTCTGGACCATTTAAGTTCTGAAAGAGATTTGGGGCGATCTCGCCATACCGAACAGTCATTCCTTGGGCATGGACGTTTAGATAGCCTTCTGCGTCAACGGTCAAGTCCATTGGTTGGAGCAGGCGCAAGATCGATTCAACGCCAGTGAAATTGCTGCGCGCCGAATGAAAGGTTCCACGGTAATTCGCTTCGGTGCCAGAAGCAATCGCCCTGGGAGTTGCCTTCCACGGGTTTTCTTCTGGGAAATAGCGATCCATGAATCCTTGGAAGAGAGCGCTCCGTGCAGACTCGCCTAGTGACGAGTTATAAGCCACATAAAGGCCTACATTTTCTTCTGGTAGGAAGTAGAGTCCCGTTGTAAAAAGAAGGGTATCGCCACCATGGGACAAGACTCTATGACCGTTGTAATTCGCTTCGATAAAGCCATAGGTCATGCCAGGAAGCTCAGGATGCCCTGTGAACTGCTGGGTCTGCATCACTCGGGCAGTTTCCCTTTGGAGAATCTCCCGGACCGGAGTGGTTTGATCCTCTTCAGCATCGGATTCCTCGGTTGTTTCCTCGGCACTGGCGTCGCCTTCCGAAACGGTACTAGGCTGGGCCAGTTCTAAATGGGCTAGAATCAGACGAGCCATATCATGTGTTGTGCTACTGAGTGAACCTGCTGGGTAGGATTGAACATACTCAAATCCACCAGGCACGAAGGTTCCGTTTTCATAGCGATATCCTTCACTCATCTCGGAAGCGAGATGAGCTGGTAGAGGCTGCTCAAAGGTTGATGAATGCATCTCCAGGGGTTCGAGAATATGCTCTGTGGCATACTCGCTAAAGGCTTGTCCGCTAACCAACTCTACGATATATGCTGCAAGTGTGGTTCCGTAGTTCGAATACGCCATGACAGAACCGGGTTGGAAGACCCGGGTAGGCAGGTGATCTTTCACATATTGACCAAGTGGCTGGATCTGATCGGGCGTAGAGACAAAGAGCTCGATCAGCTTCTCTTCAAAACCGGCTGTATGCGTCATCAGGTGATGCAGTGTAATGGGGGGAGCTTCTCTCCCCGCGATTCTCGAAGGCACTGCAAAATCGAGGTAGGTATTGATATCGGCGTAAAGATCTAGGCGTCCCTCTTCCACTAACTGCATGACTGCAGTCCAAACCAAGATCTTGGAGTTAGAGCCAGGGCGATGAAGGGTCTTCTCTGGATCCATTGGCATTTGCTTTTCAAGATTTGCCATACCATAGCCCTTGCTAAAGACGATCGATCCGTCCTGGACTAAGGCCACCGTTGCACCGGGCAGGTTGTATTCCCGCATTTGCATGGCTAGTGCGCCGTCAAAAAAAGCCTCAAGTTCTTCGGGGCTCCCTAAACTCGCAGCTCGCACCTGGGGAATAACGAACAAAAGTGCCAGTAACAGACAGGTTAGGAATGGTATTCCTTTACGATTTCTTCCCATGGATTCACCTCATCGCGAAGTAGAGTCTAACTACGACAGACTTCTCCAAGTGGAAGATGGTTCCTTCTACTTAGGCCCAAGAATTTGTCCAGGGTTTCGCGATCCAGGCAGCCAAGGCAAACCGGAGCAAGAAGAGGAACAGCATAGGAAGGGGGTAGAGCCAATCACTGTAGTCGAACAAGCCAAGGTAGTGAACGACTTGGCTGACGCCCGTTGCCAAGAGTCCCCAAGTGAGGACGTAGAAATAGCCTAGCTGCCTGCTGTATTTAGGCCAAAAATACAGGAAGAATACGATCACCAAGCTCCAAGCTATGGGTGCTAGGATTAGGTGTCCACTCACATCAAAGAGAGGCGGGCTGGTATAGCTATAGATCCCCAGAAGGTTGCTGCAGATAAGGGTGCAGAACGTGTCGACCAATCCACCTAAGATAAGCCCAAGGGGTACTAATAATCGAAGCGTGTCTCTGGGTAGTGCAACGAGTACGACAACGAGAAGGAGAAAGATTAAGCCGGGATAAAACCATATTTGAAGCGCCATTAAACACACCCTTTCTTTGATAGATCGATGCTAGTATAACCATGTGAGCTTTCATTATTGCATTTTTTTGGGTGTTGACCAATATGCGTGCTTTTTTCTTAGAGGCCAATTGTGTTATACTAATGATTGTCATATTTGGAAAGGACTAAAACTTATGCAGATTAGAAATGTGGCCATTATTGCCCACGTTGATCATGGCAAAACCACCTTAGTGGATGCCTTTTTGCGTCAAAGTGGGATTTTCAGGGCCAATCAAAAGGTTGATGACCGAATCTTAGACTCCAATGCTCTGGAAAGGGAGCGAGGCATCACCATTTTAGCTAAGAATGTCTCTGTGCAGTTTGGTGATGTGAAAATAAACATTGTGGATACGCCTGGTCATGCCGACTTTGGCGGTGAAGTAGAGCGGATCTTGAGCATGGTAGATGGCGCACTACTCGTTGTTGATGCGGTGGAAGGGCCCATGCCCCAAACCCGTTTTGTACTGCAAAAGGCTCTCAAGCGTGGTTTGGCTCCCATTGTAGTAGTGAACAAGTGTGACCGACCCGCCGCGGATCCCAATCGGGTCGTCAATGATGTGTTTGATCTCTTTGTCGCCTTAGAGGCCACCGAAGAGCAGCTTGATTTCCCTGTTTTCTATGCCTCTGCCCTGGCAGGCTCTGCCAGTGAGGATTGGGATGAATTCAAGGGTGCTATCGATCAGAGAGGAACCATTCTCCCACTCTTACAGGGTGTAGTCGATTTTGTGCCAGAACCCACCATTCAGGCCGACGGACCGCTGCAGATGATGATTAGTAACCTCGAATACAATGACTATGTGGGGAGAATTGCACTAGGTCGCATTACCAGCGGAGTGTTAGAAAGTGGCCAGGAAGTAGTACTCAGCCACAGCGAACGACAGGGAACCCGCAGAGGGAAGATTAGCAAGGTGTACACCTATCAAGGCCTCGAAATGGTGGCTGTTGATCGGATGGTCGCCGGAGATATTGCGGCCTTTAGCGGTATCGACGAAATTGAGATCGGAGAGACGGTCAACCAAGTCGACCAGATCCGCCCCTTACCAGCTATTTCTGTGGATCAACCAACCCTAACCATGGTCTTTCGGGTCAATGATGGGCCCTTGGCCGGCCAGGATGCTCAGTACCTGACAAGCCGCCAACTGCGGGACCGTCTGTTGCGTGAATCTAGGGTAAATGTTGCACTTGAGGTAAGTGATACTGAATCGCCGGATCAGTTCAGAGTCTCAGGCCGCGGGGAACTTCACCTCAGCGTCTTGATTGAGACGATGCGGAGGGAAGGATATAGCTTCTGTGTAACGAAGCCAGAACCGGTCTTGCAGCATACCGAATCTGGCGTACTAGAACCCTATGAGCTTCTTCATATGGACGTTCCCCAAGAGTACTTTGGATCGGTGATGGAGATCATCGGACAAAGAAAAGGGGAGTTAAAGGCCCTTAATCAAGGGGGAGAGGGGCGTATGCGGGCAGAGTTTTTGGTACCTGCCCGGGGTCTGATCGGATATTCGTCGCTCTTCCTTACGGAAACAAGGGGTCATGGAATTATGCATCATGCTTTCTCGCACTATGGGCCCTGGGCTGGTAGCATAACGCAGCGGCAAACAGGGAGCCTCATTGCCTGGGAGGCCGGTGTGGCAACGTCTTATGCTCTCCAGACAGCCGAGGAACGGGGCACACTCTTTATTGGCCCAGGAACCGAAGTCTATGCCGGGATGATCATCGGCGAGCATAGTCGCTCCGGGGACTTAGAGATTAATGTGGCGAAGAAGAAGCAGATGACGAACATCCGGGCAGCGGGCTCAGATGATTTGATCAAACTCGATACTCCGCGGCAACTCAGTCTCGAGCAGTATTTGGCGTATCTGGCTTGGGATGATTGTCTCGAAGTGACCCCAAGCGCGCTACGGCTTCGCAAACTGCTTTTGGATAGGCATGCCAGAGAAAGGCAGAAAAAGAGATCGTAAAAAGGACTCTAGCAGTCTTGCCAGAATACAACGATGAGGTGATGGCATTGTTCAGGTTTACTACAAAGGATGTATGGGTTGGCAATCGGGTAATGCAGTTTAAGATGGTGGACCATCCAGGTGCCGCCGCGACCTTGGTGGTCAATGAGGGAAGAGTGCTCTTTGTGGAACAGTATCGACCCGCTGCTGGGCGCCTCATGCTAGAGCTTCCTGCGGGAACCATCGATCTTGGCGAACCGGCGATTGAGTGTGCAAGACGGGAACTACAAGAAGAGACTGGCTATTCTGCCGAGACCTGGGAGACACTGGGGCATATCTATCCTACTCCTGGCTACACCAATGAAATTCTGTATCTGTTCTTAGCTAGCGATATTACAAAGGGCGAGCAAAACTTGGATGAGGGAGAGGATATCAGGGTTCGTTGGATACCCTTAGCCGAGGTTGAAGAAATGATCGATAGTGGTGAGATCAATGACGCCAAGACGATCATCTCGGTGCTGAAATATGTCCGCAAAATGTCTGCCAAGGCATAATAAGAAAGGTGGTGCAACCTAGTCCATAGGCTGCACCACTTATTTTTTCGTTAGCTTTTCTCCAATAGGTGACGGATGGCAGCTACATCTTCTGGGGTGCCGATATCCTGCCAGAAGCCGGAGATCTTGTGGACTTTGACCGGTATTCCAGAGACGACCATTTGCCGCACAGCTTCACTGAGTTCATACTCGCCCCTGGGTGACTTACGCAGCTTTGCTAGATAGTCAAAGATCAGGGGTTGGAAGACATACACTCCAGCGTTATTCCAGTTGGTTGTGGATGTCCCTTTAGGGGGCTTTTCCACAAGCTTCTCTAGATAACCATCTTCGGAAAAATAGACAGCGGCTCCTGCGGTGGGATCGTCGATCCAATTGGAAGAGCTCACACTTGTTTTCTCCCTTAAGGCCAGCTCCACCATTGCTTTATAGTTACTCGGTTCGATTAAGATATCTCCATAGGAGACCATCAGTGGCTCAGCGCCAGCTAGCTCTCGGGCGAGGAAGACGGCACGCCCTGTGCCGTAAACGCTGAGGTCCTGTTTTAGGTAATGGATTTGCACTCCTAGTGCTTCGCCCCTTCCATACCTCTTTTCGATCATCTCTCCGAGATGACCGATGACGACTGCAAAGCGTTGGATTCCCGCGTCTTTCATGCCTAAGATAATGTGCTCCAAGCAAGTCTTCTCGCCGATGGGAAGGAGGGCTTTGGGCAGATTCTTGCCAATCTCCTGCAAACGGGTACCCTTACCGGCTGCTAGAATTACACCAAGCAATTATATCTCTCCTTCGGGCGATGGTAAGTCTAAGTGCTTGTCGCTAAAGACTGCTGCCAAAAGCTCATCTGCTTCCTTCGGTGAAGCCGTCTCGTAGGCAAGACGCAAAATAGGTTCTGTTCCGGAGAAACGGATGGAGAACCAGTTATCGTTGGCAAAGTAGAACTTCACACCATCAACATACGACTGCTTGGCCAGGGGCCAGGGCAGAGTTGGTATGTACTGGTCTTGGAGCAGGATCTGATCCAAACGGGTACGGTCAGTAGGATGGTAGTGCAGGTTCAGCTCGCCAAAGTACAAGGTGCCGTATTTTTCGTTGATTTCGGTTAGAAGTTGGCTTAGACTCTTGCCTGTTTTTGCCAGCATTTCAACTGCCAAGAGAGCGGCTAGAATTCCATCTTTGCCGTTCACATGACCGCGGATCTTCAAACCACCGCTACTTTCCCCTCCGAGGAGTAGATTTTCCTCATCCATCTTGGAAGAAATGTGCTTAAAACCGACCGGTACCTCAAAGGCTGGTTCGCCAAAGGAGTGGGCGATGCGATCAAGAACATGACTGGTGGTTACATTGCG
>JAAZLY010000050.1 GCA_012799115.1 Bacillota bacterium | reverse complement strand
GATATTCTTCTCCAGCATGTTGTACTGCCAGGTACTCTCCTTCAGCTTCGTCAAGGCCTTCTCTGACTTACTAAGCAAAGATCGAAGGGGTACAATAGCGTCTTCTAGTTGATCTTGCACTAACGGAAGAGGATCACTTTCTCCTAAGCGCTCATGGATTAGGGCTTGCGCTACTTCCAAGGCCTTGATTCTGTTTACTTGCAGGGTATATTGGGCCGTTCCCTCCCGGAACTTGGCTTGGGCATCCTTGCTCCTCTTGATCATATCGGCTATGGCTTCTGCTGCCTGAGCCATGTCACGCAAGACGTTTCCCTCCAATGCAAATCTAGGATTCAGTGCGTTCATTTTCCTAGGCCAAGCCCTTAACTCTTGTAACAGACTCCGAACTATACGTGGTGATCACCCGAATGAAGCCATTAAAGGATGAGTTAAGCTCCGGATCTCCTGTATCAACTAACAAAGGACGCCCTTTTAGTGTATCGAGTTTATTACGAGTGGCCACGATAAGTATGTTCTCCTTGCCTACCTGTTTGATGACCTCGGCGCTAATCTGCTGATTTCCGCGACCAAAGACATACCCTTGGTTGCCAATGACTGTAACCACGATCTTGGCTGGATGGTCTTCTATGAGTTGGAGAATCTCGCGTTCATTCACATCTTGGCCAACTAATTGCCTATTGCGTACTACATCAATTCCTAGCAAAGTGTTTTGTAAGTTTAGAACCTCCATAATTGGACTCAGCGAACTACCGGAACCAATGATGTAAAAGGTCTCAGGATTGTCCTCCATATCCTCGACGATTCGTTCAGCAATGCCGAGCAAGACCTCGCGCTCTGGTGCCTGGTTCCCCCCTGATTTCGTCATTTGGATCAGTTCAGGATCCGATGGGATGTTCATCAACCCATACAACCTCGTTGTGACGACACCTGCTCGAAAGGCTTCTTCATCAATATCCATCACTTCGCCATCAACAAGTTCCAGTTCTTCACCGGAGAAAAACTTGAACATTAGCTCTCCTGCTGCTTGGGGATGACTGGCGAACACCCCGGAATGGATTTTCACCCCAGCCGGAATACCAAGAACAGGGAGTTTTGTCTGGATCTCTGCGGCAACATTACGAGCAGTACCATCGCCACCAGCAAAACAGAGCAAATCAACCTGTGCGTCTAACATTGCTTGAGCCGCTGCCATCGTATCATCTGGGGTCGTCTGCACCCCGATTTTACCTAATACCGTGGTACGAAAGCCTAGTTCCCTTGCTAAATCCTCCCCCATAGCCCCTGGGTACGTATAGATCTCAAGCTGGGACTGTAGTGGCATTAACTCTATCAGGGCTTGCCTGGTCTTGGCATTTGCTTCCGGGACTGCACCCAAACTTAGTGCCTGCTGGAGGATCTCCGGACCATCCGTACCCTTCAGACCAACCCGTCCACCCATTCCTGCAATAGGATTGATAATCAAGCCTAGTTTCATGTTCTCCACCTTTCTCAGAAAGTGGCTAAAAGTGCTATTCCACCTTCCTGGTATTTCCCATTCTGACTATGTTTCGTGACGACGGGCTTAGTATCCTGCTCCCCTCACCAGCGTGGGAGATTTAGCAGGAAGTGCTCGAATCTAAGGAGAAAAAGGGGCATATTACCGTTGAGTTGTTGTCTAGCTGAAAGGAGAGAACAATGCCAAAAATCGTTCCCCATTTATGGTTTGACACTCAAGCTGTCGAGGCTGCGCGGATGTATACAGGTATTTTCTCTGATGCAGAGGTCCTAAGCATAGGCGTCTTAGAAGGCACTCCAGGGCAAGATTCACAGACTGTAAGCTTCAAACTGGCTGGTCAAAGCTTTGCCGCAATCAATGGAGGTCCGCACTTTCGCTTGAACCCCTCCATTTCCCTTATGGTGATCTGCAAGACAAAGGAAGATGTGGATGCTAAATGGGACGTGCT
>JAAZLY010000049.1 GCA_012799115.1 Bacillota bacterium | reverse complement strand
TCATTGCTCATCACAAGAGGAAATTGACTACTATTGGAATAAGCTTTCTGCTGTGCCAGAGGCAGAGCAATGTGGCTGGCTCAAAGATAAGTATGGGGTGTCGTGGCAGATCGTACCTGGGAACTTCGATGTGATCCTAGAACAGAGTTCTCCCGAAGAAAGAAGTCGGATGGTCCAAGCCTTTCTGGGTATGAAGAAAATCGATCTGGCCGCTATGGAGAAGGCGCGCCGCGGGTAAAGTACGACTGGAGTGTGGCCTCAAGAACATTCAGTTGGAACCGATTTCACCTCCTCTGTTCGGCGAACCAGATGGCACATGGGTCCGCGCGACAAGTCCCCGAGCACCTCATCGGTGGTCGGGGACTACGTTATTCTTTCCATAAATTGGGGGGTCCGACCCCTATGCTCTTCTGCGTGTCTTCTTGCTTTGCTTCGGCCGTATCAGGCATTTTGCTCCATGACCAATGAGATCGGTCCGCCCTGCCTTGGTTAAGGCTTCAAACACGAGCTTGTAGTTGCGAGGGTGTGAGTAATGAATCAACGCCCTTTGCATCGCTTTTTCCCTTGGGTCTTTAGCAACATAGACCCGCTCCATCGTACGGGGATCAAGCCCGGTGTAATACATACAAGTAGATAGGGTTCCTGGTGTCGGGTAGAAGTCTTGCACTTGCTCCGGCATCTGCTTCGTATCCCTGATATACTCTGCAAGTTCAATAGCGGAGTGCAAATCAGATCCAGGATGGCTTGACATAAAGTAGGGAACGAGGTGTTGCTTCTTGCCAAGCTCCCTATTGTACTTATCATATTGACTTGTAAATCTATCGTAGACGGTCCTTTGTGGTTTACCCATCTTTTCGAGGACAGTGGATGAAACGTGCTCTGGGGCCACTTTCAGTTGCCCACTAATATGATGAGCACATAGTTCCCGGAAGAAGTCCGGATTGCGATCGTAGATCAAGTAGTCATAACGAATCCCTGAGCGAATAAAAACCCTCTTTACCCCGGGCATGCTCCGTAGACTCCGGAGGGTGCGTAGGTATCGCCTATGGTCTACAACGAGATTCTTACAGCGCCGCGGTACCATGCATTGCCTTTTCTTGCACACACCATGCTCTTTCTGCCTCTCACAGGCCCGATTTTGGAAATTGGCTGTGGGTCCTCCAACGTCATGGATATACCCCTTGAAAACTGGATCGCCAAGAAACTGCTCAGCCTCTTTGACCAGGGACTCTGTACTGCGGGCTTGTACCACTCGGCCCTGATGAAAGCTTAAGGCGCAGAAGTGGCAGCCACCAAAACATCCGCGATTACTAATCAAGCTGAACTTCACCTCGGCGATGGCTGGCACCCCTCCCATATCTTCGTAGCTGGGATGGTAGTTACGCACGAAGGGCAAAGCATACACCCGATCAAGCTCTGCCTCGCTTAGTGGGGCAGCGGGTGGATTCTGAAGTACGAAGAAGTCACCATAGGGTTCTGCTAATGCTTCTCCACCCAGATGATCTGTGTTTTCGTACTGTAGCATAAAACTCTCAGCGAAGGCCTTCTTTGAAGTGGTGATCTGGTCATAGTGAGGCAAAATGGTGATCTCTCTTTCGGGCAGAGTAAATAGACGAACCACCGTACCAGGTACATTTGTGATTCGTTCGATAGCGATCCCCTGCTCCAAACGCTTGGCCACTTCGACCAGGGCGGTTTCGGCCATACCATAGATCAGCAGATCTGCTTTTGAATCGAGCAGAATGGAACGTCTGATGCGATCGCTCCAATAATCATAGTGAGCTAGTCTGCGTAAGCTCGCTTCGATACCCCCGAGGATGATGGGAACATCGCTATATGCCTCCCGGGCACGGTTGGCGTAGACAATGCTTGCTCGGTCTGGCCTAAGACCACTCTTCCCTCCGGGGGAATAAGCATCAGTAGAACGCCTTTTCTTAGCCACAGTATAGTGGTTGACCATAGAGTCGATGTTTCCGGCTGTAATCATAAAGCCTAGCCTAGGTCGCCCTAAGACGCGAAAAGAGTCAACATCTCTCCAATCTGGTTGAGCAATGATCCCAACCCGGTATCCATGGTGCTCTAACACCCGACTAATGATTGCTACGCCAAAGGAAGGGTGGTCCACATAAGCATCCCCGGTGATCAGGGCAAAATCCACATAGTCCCAGGAACGCGCGGCCATCTCGGCCTGATTCACAGGTAGAAACCTCTTCATTGTCTCGCCACCTCTCCTCCACTTCAATGAAGCACTGTCTCATCATAACATGAAAAGAGGTCAACTGCTAGTTTTCCGGAGCTACACAGGTGATATGACGACATGGACAAACCCCCTAGACCGCAACATGTCAAGGGGGCTATGTTTTGCCCAAGCTAACTGCTAGAACTAGAGTCCGATCAAGATTTTGGTTAACCTGATCTAGCGCTTGACCCAGCACTAGATATAGTCTGAAATGTAGGGTTTCTTGCGAATCACAGCAGCATCCAGAAGCTCAATCGTCTCATCGCTAGCCTCTATGCGCTCTAGAGCTGCCAGGTCCGGTGCCCGTTTGTAACCAAGTAAGAGTGTGGTTAGAGTGCCAATGGATAGCTTAACCTTATGCTTAGAAGGTTTTGTGGTGAGTTTGCCTGCACCACCTTGTAGTTCCACTGTGTAAGTGCCGTTATTCCATTCCAAAAAGGGATCCGAGATCTGAAAGCTCAGAGATGTTCCGTCGGCCTCCCCACGGAAACGATACTGCCCAAGGAAGAGCTCAAAATCGACAATGCGCCCCATAATGTAAGGCCTGATGGTCTCCTTGATATCGCTGTCGCTTAAGGCAAAGGCAATAGATTCACCGGAATAGTTGTTACCACGCACCTCATCAACCATAGAGTCATGGGCATTGATGTATCTTAAGAGACCCATTCTCGCCTCCATATTGATATATACCATTTCTTTCACATACATGGTATCAGCATCAATGCGGTAGACCATGTAACCAAGTGGTGTGTGATCCTCTCCATAATAGATAGCCACGGTGGTATCATCCACATCCCAGCGCCAGTATTCGTCCCAAGCTAGATCATTACGGAACAAGCATCCATGGGTCTTCTTGGCAAACCGAGTATGCAGAGCAATTAGATCAGCGCTGTCGCTTGGCACTCTACGCACATAACCAGGGACATCCTTCCTCGCTAACATCTTGGCGTCACTAATGCGCCAGGTCATCTTGTCGGAGATGATTTCCCAGCCGCGGTGACGATAAAGCGGGATGGAAAAGGGATAGAGAATGGCAATGGATTGACCCTTTTCCCGCATTTCAAGGAGGCTTTGCTTCATCAGCATGGACATCAAGCCCCTACGAGAGTATTCGGGATACGTTGCCACACTGGTGATAAAGCCAATGGGATAAATGGCTGAGTGAATGTTCATTTCCATCGGGTAGACTGCGAACTGCGAGACCAGTGCTCCCCGATCAAAGCAGCCTAAGACATGGGCATTTTCTAGTACCGGGAACTTAGACTTCCGAATCTCGTCATTCTCCCAGCCATAGTCCAGCAAGGTCTTTTCGGTAACCTGAAAAGCATACCGAAGTAGCTCATTGTACTGGTCAATGTCTGCAATGGATAGTTTCCTAACCTCTATGGTCTCGTTTGTCATCCATGTCACCTCAATTGTTGAACTTGGACACATGTCTATCAGTGGTACTAGTATTCCCTGTCTACGCGGTGAAAACCTTCAGGTCTGCGTCGGAGGGATTGTCTTTCTGATAAGTAAGGGTTGATCGGTTCGCCCTGGATGAACCGATCCGTGGACGAGGCGTAGCAGACAACTGGACAGAACGGGCCTTAAGCAGGGAGGATTAGGTAGAACGATGTGGAAGGAAAAGAACATGGCGTATTGCCAAGCAATCGGGAAGTGAATGCAGCATCTACCCATCACTTTTCCCATTTATTGGCGCGCCAATTTGATCATGTCGACACTGTTGTTTGACGGTGTCCGACAGTAGATACTCCAACGTAGAGTAGCTAGTTTTCTTGATCTTTAGCTATCTTCTTGATAGAGTAGTAGCTAGAAAGGTGGCGATTGTGGATGAAGGTGAGTTCTACAGATTTTCAGAATGCGGTAGGAAAGTACCTTGCCTTGTTGGAGCAGGAACCGGTCATAATTACGAAAAATGGGAAAAGCGTGGCCAAACTCACGGCCTATACCGATCCAAGAGACTTCTCTGTGAATGAAGCACAGAGCGAGTACAGCTCTCGTTCCCAGATCGGATATGAAGAATACCTGGATTTGGTGGACCGTTCTGATCAACGCTATGAATTAATCGGGGGAGAAATCTACCTGTTATCATCGCCAAGTTTCCACCACCAGGTTCTGGTCAGGGAGCTATGTATGCATCTACACAACTTCTTACAGGGCGGCCCCTGCCAGGTGTTAACCGCTCCACTAGATGTTCGTCTTCACGGCTGGGGTACGAAATTCAGTGAAGATCCGAATGTAGTGCAACCAGATGTGGTCGTCATCTGCGATCCAGAGCAGGTAACTGACGATGGTCAGTATGAAGGAATACCAACCCTATTGATGGAGGTCCTGTCCCCTGCTACCCGAGGCAGGGATCTCATCACCAAACTCGAGTTATATAGGCGCAGTGGAATCCAGGAGTATTGCATAGTGGACCCGGATGAAGAGACGATCACCCAATACTCATTTGATGAAAGAAGGGAACCAAAGAATATTAGGATCATCAAGAAGGGAGAAGTGCTTGAATCGGACGTCTTTGTGGATCTTACACTAGATACGGCCTCATTATTTATGAAACGAACGAGGGGTTAGCAAACCACCGGTCTTCTCCTCGCCTAAGGCATAAAAAAACTACCAGGATCAAACATTCGATCATGGTAGAGTCTGTAAGCCATGTATGAGGATCTGGCGGTTCCAGCTTCGCACCGTCTATTGTGCTAGGCTACTTAGTCCCTTTATACTCCCGTCTAGTAATCGAAAGAACGAAACAGGCAACGGCCAACAGCCCCAATGCAATGGCTAGCCAGTCTGGCAGGGCAAGGATAAATCGATCAAACAAGAGCGTCCCAGAGCTAAGCCCCAAGCCAAGCTGTAAGAAGCGTTTTTCCTTGTTCATTGGACATATCACCTCCGATCCTAAGCCATAGTCTTGCTATAGATCCGCAATCTCTTTTCCCGGCCAACAAACTGATCCGTTTCCTGAAAACCAGCCCTTTTGTAGATACCGATAGCAATTGTATTGCTATCATGACAGGCTAGTTTAATGGTCTGGGATTCGCCGAATGGTTTGGTCTCAATATATCGTAAGACTTCATGGAATCCCTGCCTACCATATCCCTTACCCTGCTCGTTAGCATCGATCATATAGGCATCAATCATGTAGGTGTCCTCTGGGAACTCGTAGGGCTCAGCACCTATAGGAACATACACGACTTTTGTAAAGCCAACTGGTTGCGCCTCCTTATATAGAGCAAAGCACGCATCGGGATAGTTGAACTTGAGGTTAACGTAGGATTGAGCCATAAAGACAGCATTAGACGGCAGGTTATCCATTTGCGATTGGCTTGGTTTAAGTTCAATAACCTGCCAGAAGTTCTCCCAAGTGATTTCTTTTAGTTCGATCATAGCTGTGTGTCTCCTTTTGCATACTGTGTTCTTCGCCCCATCTCGCCGGACATCGACGTCTCCTTCGCCTCCCCAGTCGCATCATATCTATGCATGGTCACTGCTTTCACTACCTTATATAACAAACTGTAAAGGTCCTTGGGGCCTGGAGCAAGTAGTCTGTCAACATCGAGGAAAATCCTCCCCTGTCATCCAGCCACCACCCTGGGCCTTGCCAGGCGGGCTTGGAGACTAAAGGTCAAGGGGAAAGCACCGTCTAGGAAGGGATAGTAGCATAAGTTGTCTTGGTCTATGGCAATACCACCCATCCCTG
>JAAZLY010000048.1 GCA_012799115.1 Bacillota bacterium | reverse complement strand
TTTACGAAGCACTGAGCTATAGCTATTTAGCGTTTAACCTCCGTCAAGAGCGCTTTGCAGACGTAGCAGTCCGCCAGGCGATTACCTATGGCTTTGATAGACAACTGTATGTAGACGTGATACGAGAGGGTTTCGGTATTGTAGCCAATGCACCTATGCCCACAGCATCTTGGGCATACACAGACGAAGGGATTGATCCCTATCACTATGATCCAAAGCAGGCCTCTGATATGCTAGCAGCTGCAGGGTGGACCCCAGGCAGCGATGGAATCCTGCAAAAGGATGGTGAAAAATTGGAATTCGAGTTCCTAGTACCTGATGGTAGCAGACTTACCGAGCAGATGGCCCTGCTCTTCCAACAAAACATGGAGGACATCGGAATCAAGGTGGACCTGATGTTTATGGAGTTTAGTGCAGCCGTTGACCGCGTTGATGCCAGGGAGTTTGATACCTTTACAATGAGTTGGAGTCTCTCTGTAGATCCAGATCCCTACGGAATCTGGCACTCCACCTCCCTCTGGAATGATCCAGGTTACAACAATCCCGAATCGGATCGACTCATTGAAGAGGGGCGTCTAGAGACCGATCTCCAGAAACGCAAAGAGATCTATGGAGAGTGGCAACGAGTGATCAACCACGACTTGCCTTCCATGTTCTTGAACTATGGCGTTACCATCGGAGCTCTCAACGAAAGAGTCAAGGGCTTTGATCCCGACCCAGGACCCTATGGTCCCTTAGTTGGACGCCGACTCCTGTCGAAAATCTGGCTCGCTGACTAAAACAAGAAGAGCTGGAGTGGAGCAGCAACCGCTGTTCCACTCCAAACTTGGAAGGTGGTTGCATGTGGAGGTATGTTTTTAGAAGAATCCTTCTCCAAGGTGTCCCAGTTCTCTTGGGGTTTACCTTTTTGCTGTATCTAATCATCACTATCGCACCAGGCAGTCCAGTCACCCACCTCAGGGGCGTCCCTGATCTCGACACGGCAGTGATTGCCCAGAGGGAAGCTCAACTAGGAGTAGATCAGCCATTTTTGGTTCAATACGGCCAATGGTTACTGCGAGTGATGCGAGGAGACCTCGGACTCTCCTTTGACTCCGCCCGAAGACCTGTCCTGGAGTTGATCAAGGAGAGAATGCCAGCTACAATTATCCTCTCCTTATCCTCCATCATACTCGGATGGGGAATCGGCATTCCTGTTGGCATCCTTTCTGCTCACTATCAGTATTCCGCTTTTGACTATCTGATCACATTCTTTGCCTTTATTGGGATCTCCATCCCCAGTTTCTTTTTTGGGCTAATCCTGCTTTATATCTTTGCACTCAACCTAAATGTGCTTCCTGCAGGTGGTTTTTTTATGGCCGGAGAGCCCCATACCTTCCTAGGCTACATCCGCTACCTGCTCCTACCAGCGCTTACTCTTGGCTTAGGTAGCATTGCCAGCGTAGCCCGCTATATGCGATCCAGCCTCTTGGAAGTCCTGAATGAAGATTATCTGCGTACAGCCAGGTCCAAAGGACTGCAGGAAAGCATTGTCGTGTACAAGCACGCCCTGCGTAACGCCCTCTTGCCGATTCTAACTTTGATGGGCTTCATGCTCCCCACGATCTTCTCGGGGGCAGTCATCGTAGAGAATATCTTCACCTGGCCTGGACTGGGGTCTCTAGCGATTCAAGCCCTCAACGAACGGAACTACCCGGTCATTATGGGCATCAACTTGATGTTCGCTGTTCTCATTTTCTTAGGTAGTATTATTGCTGACATTTCCTATGCCTTTGCGGATCCTCGCATTAGGTATGAATAAGGGGGACAAATCGATGCAACAGATGCAGCAAATATCCCAAACGAAAAAAATCTGGCGGCGTTTTTGCCGCAATAGGCTGGCCGTATTGGGTCTTCTGATCCTCTCCTTTTTCGTTCTTCTATCAACGTTAGCTCCTTTTCTAACGGATTACGATCCGAATCGATCGAATCTACGAAACCGCAACTTACCCCCGTCAAAGGAGCATATTTTTGGTACAGATGATATGGGGCGAGATATTTTTGCGAGGACCTTGTATGGGGGACGGATCTCACTTTCAGTAGGTCTCGTCTCTGTGGGAATCTCCCTGAGTATTGGAGTTGTCTTAGGGGCCATCGCAGGATTTTCTGGTGGCATAATTGACACTGTGATCATGCGGATTGCCGATGTTTTCTATAGCTTCCCCTTTATGATCCTGGCCATCACGATCTCTTCGATCTTTGGCCCATCGATTTACAATACCATGATTATCCTCGGTATCCTGTCTTGGCCAAGTTCCGCCAGACTCCTGCGGGCTGAGTTTTTGAAACTCAAGAATACCGATTTTTCCGTGGCTGCAGGAGCAGTTGGTGCCAGCCCAGCCCGGATTATGTTCCGTCACATCCTACCTAATGCCATCTCACCCCTCTTGGTTTCCGCAACCCTGGGAGTAGCTTCGGCGATCCTGTCTGAAGCAGGCTTGAGTTTTCTGGGACTAGGGGTGCCTCCACCGGCCCCTTCTTGGGGTAACATGCTGAATCGGGCACGGCCACTTCACATTTTAGCAACCATGCCTTGGATGTGGCTCCCTCCAGGGATCGCGATTTTCGTCATCGTCTTGAGTATCAACTTTGTCGGCGATGGGCTGCGCGACGCCTTTGACCCTCGCCAGGTGGTACGTACATGAAGACATTTCTGCGCCGCTTAGCCTCACTTACCTGGGGACTACTTCTATACTCCCTAGGAATTGCCCTGACTCTGAACGCTCAAATTGGCTATGCTCCTTGGGACACCTTTCATGTAGGCCTGGCCAACACCTTGCAGATCAGTATTGGTACATCTTCAATTGGTGTTGGACTCGTGATTATGACAATTACGATCGTTTTGAAGGAAAAAGTAGGACTAGGTAGTATTATGAATATGTTTGCCATAGGCTTGTTCCTCGACGTAATTCTCCTAGTCTTACCCAGAGCTACAAGCCTTGTCAGCGGGATTCTCATGCTAGTAGCTGGTTTACTTGTGATTTCATTCGCCACCTATTTCTACATCGCCTCCGGGTTTGGCGCTGGACCCCGTGATAGTCTCATGGTCGCTTTGACACGCAAGTCTGGGCTCCCCATAGGTCTATGCCGCGTGGTAATCGAAGGTTTAGCTCTGTTCTGTGGCTGGCGACTCGGTGGAATGGTGGGACTTGGGACGATTCTCAGTGCCCTTTTAGCGGGGGTATTTGTACAGTTTACCTTCCAGTTGCTCCGTTTTGATGCCACTGGTGTCCAGCACGAAACGCTCCTCGACACCTTTTATTACCTGAAAGAACTGAGATCGCCAAGAAGGAACTGAGATTCGCGTCTACGAAGTGGCCAATACAGGTTGGTGGTACGATTTGGGCTTCTACGCCGCTGTAGTTGCAGGTTTTGGAGGTCTATCGTTAGCCCGTAAGAAGTAAACTAAGGTGAAAACACCCCAAGTCGGGGTGCTTTTCGATTTATGCGACGAGTCTTGCTCTCCGAAGGGCAAGTACAATGACGGGGATGACGACAATCTGTAAGATGATGCCAGGGGTAGCGTTGATTAGGGCGCCGGCTGTAAACATCTGCCAAGTGAAAGGCGTTCCCGATAGCCCAAGTACAACGGAGTTCACAAGCCCCCACACAATCCGACCACCGATCATGGCCAATAGAAGGGCTACATAGATAGAGCTGTTCTTCTTCGGTAAGGACCGGAAGAGTACTCCGGCCAAGTACCCATAGGCTGCAAGTTCAAAGGACATGACAAAGGCCGTGGGAAAGGCTGGTGGCATGCCAAAGAGCATACTTCGCAAAAGCGGTGTGACAAACCCCACCACCAGACCTAAAGGACCCCCGAGGACGAAGCCGCCCAGCAATACCGGAATGTGCATGGGTAGCAGGCGGCTACCAACACTGGGAATCTGCCCGGTCAAAAAGGGCATCAATAAGCCTAAACCTAGGAACAGTCCTGCTAGGACAAGTCGTTTTGTTGGTGTATTCATCTTTCTTCCCTTCTTAGACCCCTTAGCGATACACTTTGAGTTTCTGCCAATTGACCACAAAACCAGAGTTGGCTTCGTCTGTATCAATGTGCATTTCCAGGGCATATTCATTGTTAACGCGGACCAAGACATCGCTAAAAACCACAGGACGTTCACCCTCGACAAGAACATTCACCCTGTCCTTATCCTTAACACCAAACTCCTTGGCATCTTCTTCTGTCATGTGAATATGCCGCCTAGCGATAATTACGCCCTTATCGAGTGTGATTTCTCCCTTGGGCCCCCTAATGGTGATGCCAGGAGTTCCTTCTAGATCCCCTGAATCACGCAAGGCCGGTTCAACTCCTAGGTAGTAAGAGTCTGTACGGGAAATTTCCACTTGCGTATAATCTCTCATCTGACCTAGAATCCTGACGCCTTCAATCGAACGTTTCGGACCTACTAAGGTCACCTTCTCCTCCGCCGCAAATTGATCCGGCTGGAAAAGGGGCTTCATTACAGTCAGTTCCTTTTGTCCGAACAAAATCTCTAGATCCTTTTGGCAGATGTGTACATGGCGATTAGATATGCCAACGGGGACGTCCCCCAAGTATTCCTTTAGCATGAAATTCCTCCTCTATAGCTTAGTAAATGATACAGCCCCCGCTCCCATAGCGACGCAAAGCAAACTCGCGATTTCCAGAGAGTTCAGCCTTGGTCTGCTTACCAGAAGCGACCTGGATGATCTCATCGTAGATGATTGCGCCCATGGAATCAAGGGTTTCTTCCTTGGTTATGACGAGTCCAGCATCCAGATCGATATTGTCTTGCATCTTTTGATAACAGGCTGTATTACTCGATACCTTAATTACAGGGCAGACGGGAGAACCAGTGGGAGTGCCGCGGCCTGTCGTAAACACGATCAGATGGGCTCCACCAGCGGCGATCCCTGTGATCGATTCAATGTCATGACCAGGCGTATCCATCACGATCAAACCCCGTTTGCTCGGTTTTTGCCCATAGCCTACCACTTCTTGAACCGTTCGACTGCCACCCTTTTTGACGCAACCGAGGGATTTCTCTTCGATCGTGGTCAGTCCACCCTCCAGGTTACCAGGAGTAATGTCTGCCACATTCGACGAGCCGAGTTGAGCAAGACTTTGCTCTGTCCAATCCACCAGGTCAAGCAGTTGTTGCCTTACCTCCGGACTCGCGCAGCGATCAGCCAAAATGGCCTCCGCACCAAGGAACTCCGTGATTTCAGATAGAATCACAGTGCCCCCTTGGTCCACATGAAGATCACTAGCCACACCTACTGCAGGATTGGCTGACAGACCAGAGTAGCTGTCGGATCCTCCGCATTCGGTACCAACAATCAACTCCGAATAGGGGATGGGTTCCCGTTCACGTCTTGCTGCTCCTTCTAGAAGAGCCTTGGCTAACTCAACGCCCTTGGCAATCGTCTTCTTGGTTCCACCCAACTCCTGGATAACCAGGGTTTCTACAGGCTTCTTTGTCTTGGCGATGATTTCCGCTACCTCATGGAGTAAGACCGATTCACAACCTAAGGCTACCAAGATGATACCTGCGACATTTGGATTACTACCAATGGCGCCTAACACGGCGGTCATTTCTTGATTGCTGACTGGATCCAAAGTGCAACCATGGGTGTGGGGAATACCGATCACTTCGGGAACTTGTTTCTCAATTTGCTGGACAACCGAGTTCGCGCAGATAACCGTGGGTAACACAACGATGTGGTTGCGAATACCTACCGTTCCATCAGGATTGCGATAACCCATAAATGTCTTAGTCATGCTGAGCACCCTCCCTCAGAAGTTCTTTGCCCCGCATGCTTCGAACATTGTGGGCATGAACATACTGACCTTGCCGAATCGTCTCTGTAGCATTACCAATGGAGTACCCATACTTCATGACAGCTTGCCCCTTCTCTATGGTACAAAGGGCTATCTTATGACCCGCAGGAATAGGTTCAACGGCTTCGAACGTTCTGTCTGTTCCGGACTCTTGTGCGGGCACAGTGATGCAATCACCTACTGCGATGTCTTTAAGAGCCACTCCCACATTATCCACATTTTGATTTAAAATGAGAATTTGACTCATATGCTTCGTCTCCAATCTCTCGTTCATTCTAGCAACTGGCCGATCTTTAGGCCGATTTGCAGATTTAGACGGTCATTACTATTTAGGACATCAAGCCCAGTTACCTCGTTAATTCGTTCGATACGATACCGCATCGTATTGTAATGGACAAAGAGCTGATCGGCCGCCTTCTGCAAACTACAATCATTGTCAAAATAAGCGATCAGCGTCTTAACAAGCTCTGCCTTATGCTCTTTGTCATAGGCATCGAGCCTGGCAATCGTGTCTTCGTAGTAGTTCTTCAGCTCGGTCTCTTTATCAAACTCACAAAGGATCCGGTAGACCCCTAGGTCGTCGTAATGCCAAATGGCGCTACCCTTTGTCAACATACGTCCGTACTTCAGGGCGCTTGTTGCCTGTTTTTGTCCCTCAGCGAGCTTCTTAATGTCCCGATTAAAGCGGGATATACCGATAGAAACGGTGAGATCCCCTAGGGAGGCATGGATCTTTTCTTGTAGCATCAAGGCAAACTCCATCGTTTGCTCCTTAACTCGCTCCTCAGAATCATGGCTATCCTGTGGCTTTAAGATGAGGAAATTGTCACTTTGCTCGTGAATGATCAGTCCCAAGTTCTGTGCCCTGTCCAGCTGCGCGATGGTATTATAAAGACGCTCCAGTGCATCTTGCACATAACCCTCATCAACGCCATTTTCTATATAGTGCAAAGATAAATCATCAATGGAAATAGCTAGGACACTATAGGCATCGCGCAAGACCCAATCCACATAAGCGGCTTGTTTCCTAGCGGAGGCAACGTCCCGGAAATTCCATGCCAGGAGATCCTGGGTAAAACGACTCTTAAAACGGCGGTGCACTTCTTTTGTATTAAAGGTGATCATTGTACGTAGAGCACACATAATGGCGGCCTGCTCAATGGCAATCTCGTAATAAAGGTCCCTCTGAACCGATTCTCGCTCAACCGCCACAATATATCCATTTACCTCGTTCTCTACGATAATGGGACAAACACATACCTCGTGGGAGGTACCATCGAGCTTGATCCAACTAATTGTGGAGTTCTCCATTTCGGCAGAGTAGTCATCCCGATAGCGCCAATCCCAAGTGTTCATTAGATCAGCGAGCTTGTCCTTGATCACTTTCGATTCGTCGTCCCAACCTACAGCATAGCGATTGTTTTGATAGTCCAAAATCACCACTGGACTCTCAATCAAGTCATAGAGGACCTGACAGATCTCTGGAAAGCCGCCCTTCTCGAGCAGGGAGAGACTGAACTTGCGATAGATTCTTTCACCCTGCAAAATGAGTTGTGTTTGGCGATGCATGATTTCCTCATGAATGGCATTAATAATGTCAACCCAAGCCGCTTCAAAGGGAATGACGATAATGGGCAAACCCAATTCGCTGCTCAAAGAGATAATGCTGGAGGGTACTTCATCAATAAACCGGCGGAGCTTGATCCCCAATCCTGCAACGTTGGTTCGAGCGAGATCGCCAATCAAGGTTTCCAACGAAAGTGGATTGTCCTTCAGGCTATAACCACTGGTGATGACAAACTCATTGCCAGTCAGCCAGTTTACGATGTCTGGTGCATCCATGACTGTAACCGCGCTAATCGTTCGCTCTAGGCCCACATCTCCAGTGAGAACTTGCGACTTCCGCAGAGGAGCTAACTCTAAAGCCTCCCTAATTGTGATCGTCATGCACTCTCTCCTTTCTGACTGCCTCCTTCCTGAACAACATTCAACGCAGCCTGGACCATTACCTCCACTCCAAAGCCCAAGACACCCTCATCGATACTGTATCTCTCATGGTGAATGGGGAAGGTCAGACCCTTCTCTTCGTTACGCGTGCCCACAAAGAAGTAGAGTCCAGGAATCAGACGCTGATACTCAGAAAAATCTTCTCCAGTCATGGTTGGTGACTCAAGATCAACCAAAGTCGCGGGATCCCAGGAGTTCATGACGGTGGAACGGAAACTTTCCACTAAGCGTTCATCATTAAATGTCTGATAGAAACAACGCTCAAACTCCAGATCACAACTGGCATTATTGCCCTTCACAACGGCATAAACCTTTTCCTCAATGCGCTGCAATACATGGGACCTTACAGTCTCATCCGCTGTACGGATCGTTCCTGTTATTTCCACGCGATGAGGAATAATATTGAATGCGGTTCCCCCATGCACTGAACCAACGGAGATAACCACAGGCTCTGTAGGAGCGGTTTCACGGCTGACAATTTTCTGGAGACCCTCGATCACTTCCGCTGTAATTGTAATGGGGTCTACTGCTAGGTGAGGTTGTCCACCATGTCCACCAGAGCCAGACAAGGCGATGTAGAAGCGATCTGCAGCGGCCATAATCGTTCCCTTACGGACGCCAACGGTACCAGATTCAAGCTCTGGCCAAATGTGCATACCTAAAATCGCGTCCACAGTTGGGTTTTCTAGGGCGCCATCGTCAATCATCGCCCTAGCCCCTCCTAAGCCCTCTTCTGCCGGTTGAAAAATCATCTTAATATTCCCTTGAATACTCTCTCTAAGTTTGGCGAGGACATAGGCTACACCAAGACCTACTGCCATATGCCCGTCATGTCCACAGGCATGCATAACACCTGGATGTTGTGAACAAAATGGTAGATCAGTGGCCTCTGAAATGGGTAGAGCGTCCATATCAAACCGTAGTCCAAGGGTAAAGTCTCCACCATTATCTAAAAACCCAACAACACCTGTCTTGCCAACACCCCTTGTTACTTCATAACCCCATTCTTCCAACAGTGCTGCAATCTTCTGAGCCGACATGACTTCTTCAAACCCCAGTTCAGGGTATTGATGAAAATGGCGGCGCCACTCAATCATCTGAGGTATGACTTCCAGTACATGTTTCTGAACTGAAGTGAACATCCCTAACCATCTCCCTGCTTCCATTCAATAGTCAAGAAACGTGCTGGAGCAGGAAGTTCAGACTCCAGCACGCATCCATGCTACACTTGATCTCCAGAGGGATAGAGCAAAACAGACTCGACTCCCTTTAAGACTGATAAAACTCCGAGTGCCAACGCATCGAGTTCCTCTCCACCAGGGAAGATGAGAACTTCCGCAATAAAACGCACCCTCTTGATGATTTTCTCTAACACTACCTGCGAATGTGCAATGCCACCACTAATGCAAATGGCATCAACTTGGCCCTCCAAAGAGGCTGCTAGGGCCCCGATATACTTGGCAACTTGATAGCAGTAGGCATCCAAGACAAGTTCTGCCTTTTCATCGCCGCTTTCGACCATTCTCTCCACTTCCCGCAGGTCCTTCGTTCCTAGATGGGCGTAAACCCCACCTTGCCCCGCTAATTTCTTTAGCATGTGCTCTTTGGCCAGGCCTGAGTAGCAGAGCTCCATCAATTCGATGGAAGGAATTCCACCAGAGCGTTCAATGGCCATAGGGCCTTCCTTATCGGAGTTGTATAAATCGACCATCCTGCCTCCAAGGTGGGCACTGACAGATCCGCCCCCGCCTAGATGTGCGACAATCAGGCGGCTCTGGTCGTATGACTTACCAAGCTGTTGGGCCGCCATCTTGGCTACCATCTTCATGTTCAAGGCATGAGAGAGGCTGGTTCTTGGGATGGTAGGTATACCAGAAACCTTAGCAATGGGCCACATCTCATCGACGGAGACCGGATCCACAACATACACTGGAACATCATGACCCTTAACTAAATTCCACCCGATCAAACAAGCTAGGTTCGAAGCATGATCCCCTTGGAAACCGATTTCGGCGTCATGACGCATAGCATCATTTACTGCATAAACGCCACTTGGAATGGGCTGTAGTCTGCCACCCCGAGCCGCAATAGCATCGAGAGACTCGATGGCTATTGCAGCTTCAGCTAGTACTTGGCGGACTACTTCTTCCCGGTATTCCAGTTGGTCGATGACCAGGTTAAACCGTGCAAGTTCTTCTAGGCTATGTTGGATGTCCTTGGCGTAAACGCACCGTTCACCCTCATATAGGCCAAGCTTGGTTGATGTTGAGCCTGGGTTGATAGCCAGAATACGAAAGTCCTTGCCTGCAGACATTAGAGGACTTCCCTCAAGATCGCGTCAAAGTCTTCCTTGCTCAGCACATCGCGCTTGATGCGACCCTTTTCCTTAATTTTCTCTACGAGTACGTCTAACTGCTCGTCTGTCACCGTCACATTTAACTTGTCTAGATAGTACTGCACGCTTGCCTTACCACTGGAGCCACCAAGGACAATTTCAATGTCCTCCCTCCCTGTTAATTCAGGCAGATATGGTGTCATAGCCGATGGAATACCACTGTTTTCCATTTTCTCCTTGGCATGAACGACTACACCAGACTC
>JAAZLY010000047.1 GCA_012799115.1 Bacillota bacterium | reverse complement strand
TGAGGGTCGAGACAAGTACCAAGACGGGGCAGGCCATATGACCGGTAAGCTGGCAAGATTGTTCAAACTCTTCGATGTGACTGGTCCTGAGATGAGTCAATCTGGTTTGGTGACCATCTTAGCGGAATGCTTAATGGTGCCGAGCTATGCTTTGCAGGACTATATTACTTGGGAAGAGATCGATGAACGTCAAGCCAAGGCCACGATCCTGTACAAAGGAACGACAGCTTCAGGCATCTTCACCGTTAGTGACGACTGTGAGAACGTGAGCTTTAGAAGTACAGATCGCTACATGGATAAAGGCAATGGTGTCTTTGAGAGAACTCCTTGGCGGGCAGAAGTTGTGGGATTAAGGGAACAAGAAGGATTTAGAGTTCCCGAACGTTTTCGAGCTGTGTGGGAGGTTCCGGAAGGAGACTTTGTCTATTTCGATTCCTTGCTCTCTAGTATAGAGTTTGATGTGGCTTATCGATAGAAGGGGTGTAGGGATTGCCGAGATTTCTAAGAATTGTCATGGTTTTAGTTGTGGGCGTTGCCTTGATTGCTTGGGTTGGACTGACGGTTTTCAATCGTGGCATGGACGAAGTAATGGCCTTGGATATTGGTTCCGTGGACATAGCGGAACTTCCCGATGGCATCTATGAAGGGGATTATACACAGAACCGATGGTCTTATTCTGTCCAGGTAGCGGTTAACTCTGGCAGGATTCGAGACATTACGATCACCCACAGCAATCATGAGGGTATCGTAGGTGGCTGGAATGAAGCGATCATAGCAGAGATTTTGCAGAAGCAGTCCTTAGATATTCAGGGCGTTTCTGGGGCGACAGCGACGACTAGAGCCCTACAAAGAGCCGTTGAAAATGCGTTGCGAAAGAATTAAAGGGACTGTATAATTTAGCTTTGGAGCACTCGGACTAGAGTAGTGCGGGATTGGAAAAACCGATGGGGATTGGGGAAAGAGCAAAACATGAATGTTTTCTTGGCGAGGCAACCTGTTTTCAATAAGAATGAAGAGATTGTCGGATATGAACTGCTCTATCGAAGTAACGAGGAGAATGTCTTTAAGGGAGCTCTCGACGGCGACGAAGCTTCATCGAAGGTGATTTTTGCTGCCTTCCAAGACTTTGGCTTACATAATATCACTTCAGGTCTACCTGCTTTTATCAATTTCCCGGCTAAGCTTATCGAAGAAGAGGTCGCCACACTGTTTTCCAAGGACTATCTGGTTGTGGAGATTCTCGAAACGGTTGCACCGACACCGTTTATTGTCGAAAAGTGCCGGGCCTTGAGGGAAGCAGGTTATCATCTCGCTCTAGATGACTTTGTTTATTCCCGTAGGATGGAGCCCTTATTGGATCTGGCTAGTATTGTGAAAGTTGACTTTCGTGCTAATACACTCTTTGATATCAAGAAAATCCGAGCACGCACTCTACTGAAGGACTGTGTGCTCTTGGCGGAAAAGATCGAGACCTGGGAAGATTTCCGCAGGGCGAAGGCCCATGGTTTCACTCTATTCCAGGGGTATTTCTTCGAAAAACCTGAGGTGTTGACAACAAAGAGCCTCACCCCACTGGAACTCAACTACTTCCAGTTGGTCGCGGCCATTAATGAAGACGAAGTGGATTTTGGGGAAGTAGCGAGATTGATCTCGATGGATGTGGCCTTAACCTATAATCTGCTGAAACTCGTCAACTCAGCCGCTTTTGGGCAGCGGCATCGCCTGTCCTCCTTAAAGCAAGCCCTTGTGGTCATGGGGCAGCACGAGATCAAGAAGTGGGTGACACTAATTGCCCTCCAGGGACTAAGCTCCCGGAAAATGGACGGGGCCGTGGGTCTTTCCCTGGTTCGGGCCCGTTTTGCCCAGCTCTTGGCCCAAAAGACGGCTCTGAAGTCCGAAGAGAACTCTTTGTACTTAACAGGACTCTTTTCCATGTTGGATGTCTTGCTCCAACGACCCCTCGACCTCATCCTGGAAGAGATCCATGCGCCAGAAGAGACCAAGGAGTGTCTCCTCCATGGCACAGGGCCTTACGTCGAGGCTTGTAATGCGATCATGGCCTATGAAAAAGGGGAATGGGATAAGGTGGAGCAGAGCGCCAGACGCTTAAACCTAGACAGTTCCGCCATATCAGAGAGTTATCTACAAGCCCTCGAGTGGCATCCCCTTATAGTCCAGTCACCGCTACAAATTCGTAATCCAGATCACGCAGAATCCTGATCAGATCGGGCAGGACTCTAGTCGTTGCCGGACCATTGCAATGCATGAGGATGATGGCTCCGTTGTGATGCTGCGTTTGAATCCGACTCAGAATCTGTTCAGGACTGTTGCGCATGCTGTCCCAGTCAAAGGTATCAAGTGACCAGCGAACAATTTGCCAGCCATTCTCCCTGAGAAAACGCACCGAGTCTTGGCGCAGCGATCCATAGGGCGGGCGCATAATTAAGGGATAGAATCCAGTGAGCCTTTCGACAGCCCTTGACGTGGGCTCAAGTTCAGCGGCAATAATGTCTTCGTTGTCGAAGAGTGCTAAATCGGCATGGGTACGGGAATGGTTGGCAATAAGGTGTCCATCATTGAAGATGCGTTTTAGGGTTTCAGGATAGCGCTCGACGTACTCCCCCACGACAAAGAACGTTGCTGTTACACCTTCAGCCTGTAGAATATCTAGGATTCTTGCCGTATAGCGAGCATCGGGTCCATCATCAAAAGTTAGGGCCACTTTTCCCAGGGGCTTTGCCGGAGGCGGCTGTGGTTCGGGTTCCTGTTCAAGTTCATATTCGAGTTCGTAACCCGGTTCGATTTGCTCCTCGCCCGGCATGTATTTTTCCATACTTGGTTGTTTTACTCGCACGATCGGACCTTCTTTCAAGACTTGGGGAGGCGGATTGGCCTCGAGAAGTTCATTGATGTAATACTGGCCTCCTTGAGCTGTTCCCCCCAAGGCGAGTAGGATAATAACAGTATAAAATATGGCTAAAAGTCCCTTTTCTTTCTTGAACATGAGCGTTCCTCCAAGTGACAATCCAGTTTGATGACTGTTAGGTTAAGGGCTAAATTCTGGATTCAATGGAAACTTCCTGCATTAACGTCAAAGGTTATCATTATGAGCATGTTAAACTAGGGATTTCAAGGAGGAAGTCGCCCCCCATTTGAGGAAAGAGATAGTGATAAGACTAAGAGGAGGAATTATTATGAATCTTAAAGGAACACAAACAGAGAAGAATCTGTGGGCAGCCATTTCTGGCGAATCTATGGCACGCAACAAGTATGACTGGTATGCAAGTGCTGCCAGAAAAGAGGGTTATAACCAGATCTCCGGCATTTTCGAAGAAACAGCTCTCCACGAAAAGGAGCATGCAAGACGGCTTGGGAAGTTTCTCGGAATTGTGAAGAGTACCTCTGAGAATCTGAAGGACGCCGCAGCAGGTGAAAACTACGAGTGGACAAGTATGTATAGAGAATTCGCCAAGACGGCCAAAGAAGAAGGCTTTGACGAAATCGCCGAGGTTTTCCAGGAAATCGCTGAAGTCGAAGAGGAGCATGAGAAGCGTTATCTAGCTCTCTTGGCAAGAGTAGAAGCAGGAACCGTCTTTACGAGAGATGAGCCCATTCGTTGGAAGTGCCGTAACTGCGGATACATACATACCGGTACGGAAGCACCAGAGCTTTGTCCCGCCTGTGCCCATCCACGTGCACATTACGAGGAGTATGCTGAGAATTACTAAAAGTAAAGAATACCCAGGGAGGTGCAAGGCACCTCCTTGTATTTTCCCTGGTCTTCAAGAACAGAGGAATATGACATAAAAAGGCTGCTGCAAGATGAACGTTATTGCGTCCAAATTGCAGCAGCCTTTTTGTTCTAAGACAGAGTCCTCAAGCTACGTGTGTTTAGCTCTAGGGATTAGAGACTACGTACAAACTCTCTACCGAACTCCTGACACGCGATGAGCTCATCATTGTCGGGAACCCAGAGTGTGCGGTATCCTTCAGTAATAATCTCGAAGCCTGCACCAGCAAAGTCTTGGGCTAGCAACTTATTACCTTCACCGCTCCAACCATAGCTACCAAAAACAGCAGCCTTCTTGTTTTTGAACCTCATACCTCTTATCATCTCAAGGAGGCCACCCATACCTGAGAGGTATCTGCCATTAATGGTGGCGGATCCGGCCAGGATAGCCTTGGACTTAAAGATCTCTGTGACAATGTCGTTCTTATCTTGTTTGCCCACATTATAGAGCTTGACAGTCACGGAAGGATCTTCAGCCTGAATACCGTAGGCAATAGCCTCGGCCATGAGACGGGTCGAGTTCCACATGGTGTCATAGACAATGGTGATCTGATTCTCCTGATAATTGTCTGCCCATTCTAAGTACTTTTCAACGATTTGTGCTGGATTGTCTCTCCAGATTACGCCATGGCTTGTGCAAATCATGTTCAGTGGAAGCTCAAGGGCCAGTACTTCTTCAATCTTGCGCTTCACGAGTGCGCTGAAGGGTGTAAGGATGTTGGCATAATACTTGAGGGCTTCCTCATACAGTTCGCAGTTATCTGCCTTGTCGTTATAGAGTGTTTCGGTGGCATAGTGCTGGCCGAAGGCATCGTTACTAAAGAGGATGTTCTCGCCACTCATGTATGTAAACATGGTGTCTGGCCAGTGTAGCATGGGTGCCTCCACAAAGGTTAGGGTGGATTTGCCTATGTTAAGCGTATCACCTGTCTTGACTGTGACGAAGTTCCAGTCTTGGTGATGATGTCCCTGGATGATCTTCTTCCCGTTGTTTGTGCAATAGATGGGTGTGTCAGGAATCTCCCTCATCAGCTCCGGTAGCGCGCCACTATGGTCGATCTCTGCGTGTTGGACAATAATATAGTCGATTTCCTGTAGATCAATTTCGTCCTTGAGATTCCTCACAAACTCCTTATCATAGGGCAGCCAAACGGTGTCAATTAGCACAACTTTCTCATCCCGAATTAGGTAGGAGTTGTAGGACGAACCCCTAGCTGTTGAAAGTTCCTCACCATGAAACATTTCAAGCTCCCAGTCGACTTTTCCAACCCAGGTTACTTTTTCGGTCAATCTTTTCGAGGCCTGCATTGAACCACTCCCTTCTATTCCTTAGTAAGATGATACCAAATCTGGTCGTAAATTACAAGAGTAGGTATTATTGGTTAAAAGGAAAGGCGATGAGCTTCCTTCCAGCGCCGCTCCTTGGTGAACTCAAAGATGCTCAAGCTCGAGCAAACAAAATCTATTTCAGGGTGGAAATCTGCAAGTTCTCGGCTGTAGCGGCTGAACTCTTCAGCTGTTAGGCGCGTGGCCAATGTGACATGGGGATGGTAGGGACGATTGTCGACGGAGACCCCAGCAGTCTTAAGGCATAATGTGAGAGCTTTTTGCATAGCTTCAAGTTCAGGTGTAAGATTTACATTGATAAAGAGAACCCTGTTACCAAAGGAACCGACACCTGCACCTGTCACTGCAAAAGGTTTCGTCTCTTCTAGTGCTTCGGCAAGTAGTTTGAAGAGCTCCCCGGCGGGCTGCTCCCACTCAAAAGGCGGTACAACTGTCAGGTGGGCAACCGTCTTTGGAGCTTTGAATGCTCTACGGTATCTCTCACAGGTCTCCTCAAGCTCCTTGGGTAAGCGAATGCCCAGAAAATATCTCATGTTCTTCCTCCTTTTCTCCTTGGCAAAATGGTAGGACAGTCCCAGGCAAAATACGAGACTAGTTAAATTGCATGGGGGACTGTCCCTCACACAACTAAACTGGTATAATTATACTATAATTCGAACGGTCGTCCGATTGAAATGAGGTGATGCTTTGTTAGAAGCAAATCAGCAAGAGAAAATCCTTGATGCAGCCTATGCCGTGATTGCACGGGAAGGGTATGCAAGGACTTCTCTCCGGCAGATTGCTGCAGAGGCACAGGTGGCGGTGAGCCAAATCAGCTACCATTATCAAAACAAAGAAGGTCTGCTCTTGGCCGTAGCCCGCCATGTGACCAGCACGTACTACGAGTATATCCAGCAGTATCTAGAACCAGGGATGTCCCCTCAGGAAGTGGGGGAGTGTTTTATCCGTCTTTATCAGGAGGTACTAAGAAACGATCCTGACTTATTTCGCGTCCTCTATGACCTGGTAGGCCTGGCACTTTGGTCTGAACCACTACGAGTAGAGGTTAGGGAAATCTTTGTACGTTTTACAGATCAGATCATTGGGGGTGTATTTACAGCAGAGTTCGTCGATCGCCTCGGTTCTTCCTATAGCCGGGAAACGCTCGCTAGTCTCTTCTTTGGTGGTCTATTCGGTGTCGGTGTGCAATCCCTGCTAGAACCGAACAACCAGACCATTGCCGACTCCCTGGATGCCCTCAATGTAATTCTGAACTTGGAGAGGTGGAACTGACTTGAAACGGTGGATCGAACTGGTTTTGAATCGGCCTAAGCTGGTCATTGGTGTTGTTGTATTACTTACGATTGGAGCCCTTACTCTTCTTCCTCGCTTGCAATTTAATGCTAGTATCGACGCGATGATTCCCCATGATGATCCAGTGCTCCTTGATCTCCAGGCCGTATCGGAGGACTTTGGCTCACAAGAACTCTTCTTTATTGCTTTAGAAAGCGATGACGTCTTTCTACCATCAACTCTTGAAAAAATAGCCCGACTGGAGCAGGAGCTTTTGGCCCTGCCTGGTGTAGCTAAGGTGCAGAGTCCCCTCAATGCTCAGATGGTAGAAAGCAGTTTCTTTGGCATCGAGATTGGGCCTATGACAGAAACGTTACCCCAAACAGAGGGAGAAATTGAGGAGTTCAGAACTCGAATCACAAATAGTCCCTATGACGGGGTGCTGATCACCGCTGATGGAAGGGGTGCTGCGCTCCTCTTGGAACTTGACCATCAGATAGACACGAACCAAGTACTAGGCCAAATCGAGAAAATTACACAAGGCTATGCAGGGCCGGAAAACATTCATATAGTGGGCGACTCCTACATCCTGTACTATACCGAGACGGCAATGAAGCAGGATCTACTCGTTCTCGTACCCTTTGTTGTGGTTGTGATCGGACTCGTCTTATTCCTCAGCTTTCGCTCCATCCTTGGTGTACTGATCCCCTTGGTCACAGTTGGTGCCAGCGTGATTTGGACTGTCGCCATCATGATTTGGCAGGGGATACCCATTTCCATGGTGACCATGGTCATGCCTGTAATATTGGTTACAGTGGGGATTGCCTCAAGCATTCATATCCTCAACACATTTAAGGAATCTTTAGCCACTGGTCTTGCCAAACGAGAAGCCCTAGTCGAGACATTTCGAGTGATTACAACACCGGTCACCATGGCTGCCTGGACCACGTCAGCAGGATTTGCCTCGCTCATCACTGCCTTTGTGATGCCAATGCGCGAATTTGGTGTACTCACAGCCATCGGTGTATTTCTGGCCATGGTCCTTTCCTTAAGCCTTGTGCCTGCTCTTTTGGTCTTGGCTAAAGAACCCAAGATCACGTCCGATAAGACGAAGTCAGGTCAGAATGGTATCTTGACCCGGGCGTTACATGCCCTCAGTCGCTGGGCGATCGACTATCCCCGAAGACTACTTGGGGCGGTCATTCTGGTTACCATTTGCTTTGGTTATGGCTCA
>JAAZLY010000046.1 GCA_012799115.1 Bacillota bacterium | reverse complement strand
AGAAGACGTCTGCCTTAGCACTTCCCTTGAGCTCGTATTGGAGAGTGATTTCATTGTCATTTCTATCAGTTCTCAGAGCCTCCGACAGTTTACGCAGCAAATAGCTGGTTATCACCCACGAGGGAAGACCTTCATTCTGTGCATGAAGGGTATTGAATCATCGACTGGGAAAAGGCTGTCTCAAGTTTTTGGTGAAGAAATTGGTACGAGTTGTTCTACCGCTGTCTGGTTGGGTCCAGGGCATGTACAGGACTTTGTCTCAGGAACGCCTAACTGTATGGTAATCGGATCTGAAGATATCGATACTACAAAGACCATCGTTGAGGAATTTGGCAGCGACTTGATTCGGTTCTATTATGGACAAGATTTGATAGGAAATGAAATCGGGGCAGCAGCCAAGAATGTAATGGGTGTAGCCGCTGGTATGTTGGACGGTCTGGACTGTAGTAGCCTGAAAGGGGCCTTGATGGCTCGGGGGGCTCGGGAGATTTCCCGTCTAGTCCGGGCCATGGGCGGAAATGAGCTAACCGTCTACGGTTTAAGTCATCTTGGTGACTACGAGGCAACTTTGTTTTCACCACATAGCCACAATCGGCGCTTTGGCGAGGCCTTTGTTCGCGGTCAGAGATTTGATAAGTTGGCTGAAGGTGTTGAGACGGTTAGGGCGCTAAGAATTCTCTCCCATAGGCATGAACTAGAACTGCCAATCTGCAACGCCATTCACTCGATTCTCTTTGAGGACAAGGAGGCAAGAGACGAACTCCTTGGTTTATTCCTGCGCCCATTGAAATTCGAATTCTAGAAATCCAGAGACGGGACGGGTTTTCGATGTTATTGTTTGGTTCACTACACCTGCCAGTTATGGTATAATCGATAGTGGTCTAATATCCCTACAGAAAGGCAGAGTGATTAGTTGAACATACTTGTTAGCTATCTAAAGGACAACACGCAGGCGGTTGTTCCCATTGTTATAATCGTTATGTTACTGAACTTCACTTTGGTTCCCTTATCGGTCCCTGTTGTATTGAGATTTTTGATCGGGGCGTTGACACTAATCATTGGTCTCTCTATCTTCCTTGTTGGTGTAGACATTGGGATCACTCCAATGGGAGCCCGAACGGGTTCGAGTTTGGTTAAGACCAATAAGCTATGGCTATTCTTGCTTGGGGGCGGTCTTCTTGGTCTCTTCGTCTCCATGGCAGAGCCTGGCCTATTGGTGTTGGTCAATCAAATTGAGTATGTGACGGCGGGAGGCATCAAAGCATCCACGCTACTTGCCTGGGTACCTACAGGGTTTGCCATCATGGTAGCCATGGGCTTTGCACGGGTATTTCTGGGTCTATCCATTAAGGTGTTCTTCACCGTTGGGTATGGTCTGATCATACTTTTGGCTTGGATTACTTCCCGGACATCGCCGGAATTTCTAGCCATTGGCTTTGATTCAGCTGGGTCTGTTACAGGGATCTTGGTGGTGCCCTTTATTATGGCCTTGGCAGTTGGAATTTCAAGCATGCGGAAAGATAGCAAGCAAGCTGAAGAAGACAGCTTCGGCCTAATTGGTGCCGGAGCCATTGGTCCCATTTTGGCTGTAATGATTCTGAACATGTTCACACCAACACAAGACTATCCGGTGATTAGTCTCGAACCTGCTATGGCAGAGGTGGGCGCAATTATGAGCCCGTTTTGGCGCATAGTTCCAACATCGATGAAAGACAGTGTGGTGGCGATCTTGCCTCTAGCAGTGTCCCTCTTGGTCCTACAACGGATCATGCTGAAGTTCGAGAAGAGGCAGTTCTCACGGATTTTAAAAGGATTTGTCTATACACTCCTTGGCACATTCCTCTTCTTCATGGGTGTGAATGGTGGATTTATGGAAGTTGGCAGCCAACTTGGCTATTACCTAGCCTCCTTAGACAATAAAATTTGGCTGTTGGTTATCTCCTTTGGTTTAGGATTTGTGACGATTTTGGCCGAACCTTCTGTTCATGTGCTCACGCACCAAATAGAAGAAGTCACCAGCGGCTACGTGAAACGAAAATTGGTTGCGGCATCTCTGTCCGTAGGCGTCGGAAGCGCCATTTTGCTCTCGGCTATCCGAGTGCTAGTTCCTTGGCTCAGCCTATGGCACATCTTGTTACCCGGATATCTCCTTGCCGTTGTGATGACGTACTTTGCCCCCAACCTCTTTGTAGGGATTGGGTTTGATGCTGGCAGTGTTGCTACAGGGCCTCTGACAACAACCTTTATTCTAGCGTTTACGCAAGGAGCAGCTAGTGCATTTCCTGGCGCAGACCTATTGCGTGATGGACTAGGCATGATTGCACTTGTGGCTATGATGGGGATTATCACTTTACTAGGCCTCGGTGTTGTCTTCGGAGTGAAGTCTAGAAAGCAAGGGGTTGAATCTGATGTCGCAAGCAAATCCTGAGACAAAGCACTATGAGCTCATATGTGTTATTGTCAATTTCGGTTTAGGAAGCAGAGTTCTTGGAATGGCCAAGAAGAACGGTGTGTCCGGTGGCACAATTGTCCTTGGCAGGGGGACTGTTCATAATCGTTTGTTAAAGCTCTTAGAACTGACCGATATCCGAAAAGAAATCGTGTTAATGGTTGCTGAGAAGTCTTTGGCTTTCAACACACTCGAGGTGCTCGATGCTGAGTTGGATTTTAGCAGGCCCAATCACGGTATCGCATTTGTGATGCCAGTGGGAGCATTCATCGGTACAGGAAACTATGAGTACGAATTTACTGCTGAAGACGGAGGTGCCAGTAGCATGTATTCAGCGATTTTTGTTGTTGTTGAAAAGGGCCTGGCTGAAGAAGTCATGGACGTTGCCAAGTCAGTTGGAGCTCGAGGGGGAACAATCATCAACGCCCGAGGCTCGGGTATCCATGAGACGGCCAAGCTTCTGAATATGGAGATTGAGCCGGAAAAAGAAATCGTCCTCATGCTAACGAAGACAGAATCTACAGAAGGTATTGTGAAGGCGGTACGTGATAATCTGAAAATCGATGAACCAGGAAACGGTATTATCTTCGTTCAATCCGTCGCCGAAACCTATGGTATTCTAAACGCATAGACATCTTGTTGAGATATGTAGGATTTTTCCTTGGCGTGCCGAATAATCTGTATTAGTCACAGTCTTAGTATCTAAGGGAGGTAAGGTGTATGCTCGAGCTAATTGGTGCTGTTGTAGTGATTTGGGTGCTCATCTATTTGATTGGTAGAATAACGCCCTAAGTAAAACGTGTTCTTTGGAAACGCATGCTGGCCCTGCATCCGGGCAGCGCAGGAGAGAACCCTCGCGGCGTCTCTCCTTTATTCTTTTACTGAGGAGAAACACTATGGGAACAAAATGTCATCGTATTTGGGCTTTTGTGCGCAAGGACCTCATTGAATCGGTGAAAAACAGAACGATACTCATTGCCGTCATCCTTCCGGTCGTAGCATCGCTTTTGTTCGGCGTCTTGGATCAAGCGCAGACACCGAAGGAGTTTATCGTCGCCATTCTTGAAGAGGAAGGCGCGGGCTTTACGCGATTTGTAGAAGGCAGCGCGCTTAACATCAACCTAGACATAGTCTCGAACCGTGATGAAGGTCTCGAGTTAGTGAAGAGCGGCCAAGTCCATGGCTTTGTGCAAGTTCACAGTGAGGATGAGTTTTCCGTGTTCTTGGATAGCGGGCGTCCGGTCTATTTTTTCGCCTTGAGTGAAAGCATCAAGCAACTTGTAGAGACCTATTTGGCCGTCCCCCTCTATTATGACCTCGAAGTGATTCCTGTAGGGGACACCACAGTCAGTCGTTCTGTTCTGCCCGTCTGGATCACAGTGACCATGAGTATGATTGGAGTTATGGTTGTCTCAGGGGCCTTTGCCGAAGAAAAGGATACGAAGACGATAGACGCCATTGGTGTTTCGCCGGCTGGATACGGAGAACTGCTCTTCGGGAAAGGTCTGTTTGGGGTGGTACTGAGTATTGTAACGGTGGGGATCATGTCTGGTCTTAATCGCTTATATGGACTCGGTTTTTCGGCTTGGCTAGCTTTGGGGGTCCTAACTCTTTTAGGTGCCGCATGTTTCACGGCTATTGGGCTTTTAATCGGCGTCTTAGCTAGTGGCCAATCGGCAGCCCGCTCAGTGGCAACCGTGGTCTATTTTCCTCTGCTCTTTCCCACCTTGCTTTCCGACCTATCCTCGTTTACCCGTGTTCTAGCGGGTTTCTTCCCGACCTTCCACGTATTTGCCGGACTCGAAGCTGTGTTGCTACACGGTCAGGGAGTGGGGGAGATTTGGGCGACGTTATTGGCACTGCTATCCTTTTTAGTACTCCTCATGGGAGTGACGTTCTTTGCTTATAGAAGGATGGTGAACTCATATGACTAAGAGGCTCCTGATCTTGCTCATCCTAGTCTGTCTATTGCCAGTTGGTGTTGCTTATGGAGAAGATGGGATTACCACTCGTCTGAAAGATTTTGTCTCAGAGGTCTATCATGACTATGCAGCGGAGTCATTTGCCGAAGTCTATGGGGTCATGTACCCCACTATTAGAGACGTCGTCACGGAAGAGGATTATGTTAGCTTTCAGGAAGGTCATTTTACGAAGCTTCGTCTTCAACTGACTGACATTGAGGTTGGAGATGTAAGGGAAACCCCGAGGCTTCCTAGGACACTTCGGCCGTTTGTGCAGGATCAAGGGAATGTTCAGACCTACGGTGTTGAGATAAGCTACAATGCACAGTTTGTCCGGGCGGGAAGGCACAGACAGAGTATATCGAAGACAGTCTATGTTGCTCTTCTTGATTCTGGCACAGCCGAGGAGTTGTACTTGCTCTGGGATCCAAACTCGATGCAGGAAGAGGAGACGGGCACATGAAAGTGATTGAGGTGCAGAATCTAACGAAGCGATACGGTGCCTTTACGGCAGTCGACAACATTAGCTTTTCTGTGACCGCTGGTGAGGTCTTCGGCTTCCTAGGGCCTAATGGGGTCGGAAAGACCTCTACCATACGCGTCCTAACCGGTTTGAGTCGCGCTACGGAAGGTAGTTGCCGAATCCTCGGGGAGGAAATGACTCCTGATAACAAGGGAATTCGTGGTAGGGTTGGTGTGGTCTTCGAGGAACCCAATCTTTATGCGCGCCTTTCTGGCAAGGAGAATCTTCAATTCTTTGCCGCCATGTACGGGGTGAAGAAGCAAAGAGTTGTCGACTTACTCGAGGAATTTCGGCTCTCCGAGACGGGGAAAAAGCCAGTGGCGAACTTTTCGAAGGGTATGAAACAGCGCCTTCTCATTTGCCGGGCCCTACTTGGTGATCCCGATCTTTTGATCCTGGACGAACCCACAAGCGGCCTGGACCTTGCATCTGTGGAGCTCATTCGTGGTCACATTCAGGCCTTCGCCAAGTCTGGCAAGACCGTTTTCATGAGCACCCATTCCCTCGAAGAGGCCGATGAACTCTGCGGTAGGGTAGCTTTCATGAATCATGGAAGGATTATTGCGGAAGGTGATCCCGCAGCCTTGAAGCTGCGTTATGGGAAGGAATACGTTCAGCTTGACCTGTTCCTCACTGCATCTATGGAAGAGTTTATGGACGTGATTGACACAGTTCGACCCGTCAAGATGGAGCAAGATGGCAAATTCATCTCGGTGCAGATGGATCTTACTCATGAGACTCTAGGACATGAGATAGATCGCTTACGCTCAGTGGGGCGCATCGTACGCGTACATTCTCAAGAAGCATCTTTACGGGAAGTCTTTAAGGAAGTGCTTGGGGTGGAACGGATGTAGGAAAGTAGGTTGTAAAGGCTGTGCGCGATGATACTGACTACGATGGAGCCAGTGTAGAGGTAGAGTGTTCCCAAGACCACTCCTGCCACAAAGCCTGATACAGTCTGTACCTTATTGAAGTGTAGTAGTGCAAACAGAACGGAGGAGACCAGCAGGGCTAGGTAGACTCCATGCATGTCAGTAAGTCCGTTTAGAATAAGGCCTCGCATGAGCAGTTCTTCCACAATCGGCGCAATCAGCCCGATGTGAATCAAACCCACCAACGGGGATTTCTTGAGGGACGCGAGTCCTTTCTGATACGCATCTTCACTCCCGGGAAACCTCTTTTCGAGGAGAGGATCAAGAACCTTGTCCAATAGAATATACAATACACCAGGAGTGATAAGGGCAAGGAACAACTCCCTGAAGCTCGACAACTCAAATTCTGGCCTGATACCTGTGGTATTGGACATATAAACGAAGAAGACGACACTCAGTCCGGTCAGAGTAAACAGGTTCATCCAAGGTCCCAAGTCACCAGACCTTGATCTCCAGAAGACAAGATCCAGAGTGGTAGCGATGACAAGAACCCCAAGATACGTAAGGGTCCAGAGCATTGCCTGGGCTATGGTCATCAGATCAACTCCTTGGGCTCATGTATCCGCCTCTTCTTTGTATCCATTTTAGACCATTCTGTGGTTTCTGCCTTAATCCTGCCTGGTTCTATTAGAGGATTAAGACAGAGGCCAGCGAAATACATGATGTACTCGGGCGGGAGGGGAACAGAATCTCGTCACTCTTGCGATCGATGGGTGGGGATGAAGAACGTGGAAATTGCATTTTGTAACGGAAACGACAAAGACTACCAGGCGAAGCTAAACGTCCTATTGAAGGAAGTTTTCTTTGATTTCAAGTTTTGGTATGACTTGAATTTGTGGGATGACAATTACGAGAGCTATGCCATCTTTAATGGAGACACGATCGTCTCGAATATTTGTGTTTACAAAACTCAAGTGATGTTCAGCGGTCAAACACACTTGGCCTTGTCCATTGGGGCGGTAGCAACGAAAGAAGGCTTTCGGAAGCAGGGGCTGTCTCGTTTTCTCATGGAACACTTAATCGCCAAGTATGACGGCGTGCCTATGTACTTATATGCCGACGATTCGGCACTAGACTTCTATCCCAAGTTTGGCTTCGAAAGAGTTATCGAGAAGCTACCAGTAGCTACATGCACGATTGATAATGACCACCTTTCGGCCAGCAAGCTCCCCTACGATCATCCGAGAATCCGGGACTATGTCTATCATCGAGTGAACATCTCAGAAGAACTCGATTGTCTGAACACCGCTTGCATTAATCTCTTTCACATTCATTTTGGTTATCTAAAGGACTGTCTATACGAGATTCCTGCGCTGAAAACTATGGTGATCGCCGAACAAGAGGGGACTACACTAGTTCTGAAAGGTGTTTTCTCTCTTCAACACATCGGGTTTGCGGATCTTCTGATGCATTTGCCTTTTTCCAATGTAGAGCGGGTTGAGTTCGGATTCGTACCTCCGTGGAGGGATCTTCAAGTAGTCTGGGAAGAAGCTGAAGGTGATCCCCTCTTCGTACGAGGAGTAACCTGCGCCCTGGGCGATGTCAAGTTCCCAGAGTTATCAAGAACATAGAAAACATGCAAGAGGAAGTGTCTTATGTCTAGCCTTTTGATGTCACTTAGGGAGATTCAACCCAGTCAACTGTATATTAGCGAGGTAAAACTCAAGAAGGTGGAAACCTACCTAGATAAAATAGACCCCAGGTCTTTTGAACCCCTGCCAATTAAGAGAATTGGAGATACAACGTTCTTTACCGATGGCCATACTCGGGCTCTTGCACTCGCGGAACGCGGAGTGGAGGAAGTTCCTGTCTATTGGGACCAAGATGATCTCGATTGGCTCCAATACCTCATTTGTCTGGCCTGGTGTGATGAAGCCGGAATTCGAGATATTACCGGTCTTCGGAATAGGGTCGTCGATCACTCCACCTATCGTCGCCTCTGGCACAGACGTTGTGATGTAATGCAGAAGGCTGTGGAAGAGGGAAACTATGAAGGAGTCTATACAAAGGAAACTGAGGATGCGGGTGAAAAGTCAAAGATCGCTGAATCCATCTTGCGTTCTTTACCTGCTTGGTTTGGCATTGAAGAAGCTTTACAGTGCTATGTAAGTGGAGTCGCGGAAACAGACTTCTTCACCGTCCACGTGGGTGAGAGACCTGTGGGGTTTGTCAGCATGCTTGAACACAACGAATTTACAAGTGAAGTCTATTGCATGGGGATTTTCGAAGAGGTTCATGGCCGAGGACTGGGAACAAAGCTGCTAGAAACTGCGGAAGGGAAGTTGCGCGAGGATGGCAAGTAGGTTCTGACGGTAAAGACTTTGGGCGATAGTCATCCTGACCCTGACTATGAACAAACCAGACGGTTTTATCGCTCTTCGGGTTTCTTACCACTAGAGGAATCAACGGCGATCTGGGGACCCGAGGCCCCTTGTCTGCTCATGGCCAAGTTCCTTACATGATAGAAAAACGGAGGAAAGAGCAGTGCCTGTGACTAAGAAACTGGGGGCATACATACTGCCTAAGGATCATCGAACGCTTCGAGGCATCTTTCTCCTATTTGTGGCCCTCTACTTCGCTAATCTTTGTGTGCCCTTGATTGGTGCTATCTCACATACGGAGCGAATGTGGCTTTCAAGCTCGGTGATGATTGGACTTCTCTCCTTGGTGATTCTAATCAAAACAGGAATCCCGGAGAGATCCAAGCTTTTCATTGGGCTTTTTCTTGCGCTACTGGCTGGGCTTACTCAGGCCTGGACAGGGATCATCACCTTCCTTGCCTTTCTCGCTTCCATGCGGATGATGGAAACCACAGAAGAGAAGCTAGTCGTATTAAGACTTCCTGCCACCAAGAGCTTCGTCCTTGGGGTCGGCATAGGCGTTGTACTGGGCGTTGTCAACTTGTTTTTGTCGGAAGCCCCCAAGGGGTTCGCACCGACGGTTGACGCCTTGGTTCTTTCCCTCAACCCAGGAGTTTCAGAGGAGATCATCTTTCGTCTTTTCATGTTCGCCTTTTCCGTCTATCTCTTGGGAGGTAAGATCAAGAGCCGTAGAGAGTCTCTCTGGATCTATGTGCTGATGATCGTTCCACATGTGCTCTTACATTTTCCCGATCAGTATTTTGTGGGAGACGTGCTTACTTTAGACCTTGGAGTTGTGATCATCAGTCCACTCGTGGCTAGTTTGCTCTTTGGCTTGCCTATGACGCTGGCCATGGTGAAACGTGATCTGACTGCGGCCATGCTTATTCACACCATCGTCGATTATCTACGTTTTATCTTCATCGGATTACCGTTTTGAGTGAGGTGCAATATAGATGCAGTTTAGACGGGCTACATACTCTGATCTTCCGGAGATCATGGCGATCATTGCCCAGGGGCAAGAATACTTGAAGCGATCGGAAATTCCGCAATGGCAAAATGGCTATCCAAGCCACGAAGTTGTTGAACTAGACATCAAGCGGGGGAATAGCTATGTCTTGGTTCGAAATGGTCAGGTTGTAGCAACGACTGCCCTAGAGTTCGGTGAGGACCCCAGTTACCAGAAGATCTATGAAGGTCAATGGGCTACCAACCAGCCTTACGCGGCCATCCATCGGATTGCCATTGCTGAGGGACACAAGGGAAAGGGATTAGCCGGGATCATGACGGAGGCGATGGAGAGAGCCTGTAGGGAACGGGGAGTCTTCAGTCTCAGGGTTGACACGCATGAGAAAAACCAGTCCATGCAACGAATGCTGCAAAAGACTGGCTTTCAGTACTGCGGAATCATCTATCTGCTAGACGGTGCTCCTAGGCTTGCCTTTGAGAAGACCTTATGTTGAGGCCACTTCTTGAGCGGCCTCAAGCTCGCTATTACGCGTAACACTCTTTGTCTTCCATGTACCTTTGGCGAAGAAGGCGTAGGTGATGACAGCGCCTAGAGTCCAAGAAATGAGGAGCGAGATAAATACCGACTCGGGTCGTCCCGTCGGATAAAGGTCACTGCGGGTTAGGTAAGCTAGACCATAGGCGATGGGTACTCTCAGACCAACAGTTACAATGAGTGAGATCCACATCGGTGTCATGGTATCTCCTGCACCACGCATAACTCCTGAGAGAGATTGAGTGACCGCGACGGCGATATAGCCCAGAGCCAAGATCCGTAGCATGCGTACGCTGAAGTCAACTAGCTCAGGAGTGTCCGTAAATACGTGCATCAGATAGTGACCGAAGAGAAGCAGGAGTATGGTAATTACGGTGGAGACTCCTACCGCAATCTTGACTCCATCCCTGGTACCCTCTTGGACACGATCTATGCGGTTGGCGCCGATGTTCTGCCCTGTGAATGTGGTCATGGCGTTTCCGAATGAGAAGTTGGGCATCATGGCAAATCCATCAACTCGCATAATGATCACATTCGCGGCAATCACTAACTCACCGAAGCTATTGGTTAGAGACTGAACTACAATCATT
>JAAZLY010000045.1 GCA_012799115.1 Bacillota bacterium | reverse complement strand
TCAGAGCATCACTGACCTCGTGGAGCTCGCCATCTACCCTAATCCGGATGAAACCTTCTTTGGCAATAGACTCAATGGCCTTTTTGTGTTCACCCTTCCGGCCCCGTATAACCGGTGCTAGAAGCTGTATTCTCGTCCCTTCTGGAAGAGCTAGAATCTGATCAACAATTTGCTCCACCGTCTGCTGCGTAATGGGTTTCCCACAACTCGGGCAATGTGGTCTTCCCACCCTGGCAAAGAGTAAACGGAGATAGTCATAAATCTCAGTTACAGTACCAACGGTTGATCTGGGATTACGACTAGTGGTCTTTTGATCAATAGAGATAGCTGGCGAAAGACCATCAATGGAATCCACATCGGGCTTATCCATTTGTCCAAGAAACTGCCGAGCATAGGCGGACAGAGACTCCACATATCTTCTTTGTCCCTCGGCATAAATTGTATCAAAGGCTAAGGATGACTTGCCGGACCCGGATAGTCCAGTCACAACCACAAGCTTGTTTCTGGGAATCTCCAGATTTATATCTTTCAAGTTATGCTGCCGAGCACCTTGTATCACTAATTTATCGTTCAAACTGACAACCCCATTTCAATCCGTATCTCCTTGATCTCATCCCGAAGCTCTGCTGCACGTTCAAAATCGAGTTCCTGGGCTGCCCGATACATCTCTTCTTCCAGCTCCCCAATGAGTGCAATGACTTCCTTGAGTGAGCCAGTTCTGCGTACATCATAGGTGGGTTTATCTTCCGCTACCTGTTCCTCAGGGAGATCTTGAGCAATGTCCTTGATCGCCTTTTGAACACTGGCTGGTGTGATTCCCATCCGCTTATTGTAGTCCAGTTGAATCTCACGCCTGCGGTTGGTCTCATCGATAGCATATTGCATCGAATCGGTAATCCGGTCTGCATACATAATGACCTTTCCCGCCACATTTCGTGCAGCCCGTCCAATCGTCTGAACCAAGGAAGTCGAAGAACGTAGAAAACCCTCTTGATCAGCATCCAGGATTGCAACTAAGGACACTTCAGGCAGATCCAGTCCTTCCCTCAGAAGGTTGATCCCAACCAAGACGTCAAATACGCCTTGCCTCAGTTCCCGCAAGATCTCCACTCGTTCGAGAGTATCTACATCGGAGTGCAAGTAACGTACCTTAAGACCGACTTCCGTAAAGTACTGGGTAAGATCTTCTGCCATGCGTTTCGTGAGAGTGGTGACCAGGACCCTCTCTCGCCTCTTGAGAACAAGGCCGATCTCATCAATCAGGTCATCGATCTGCCCCTTAACTGGACGCACCACCACCAGGGGATCCACAAGTCCCGTTGGCCGAATGACCTGTTCTACAACCTGCTCCGAGCGTTCCTTTTCATAGGGCCCCGGGGTCGCAGACACATAGACAACCTGATTCATATGCTCCTCAAACTCCGAGAACATAAGGGGGCGATTGTCCAAAGCAGAAGGAAGGCGGAAGCCGTACTCGACTAGATTCTCCTTACGAGAACGGTCGCCAAAATACATCGCCCTCACCTGGGGTATCGTTGCGTGAGCTTCGTCAATGACAAGCAAGTAATCCTTGGGGAAGTAATCCAAGAGTGTAGCAGGGGTTTCCCCTGGTTGACGTCCGCTTAAAGGAGCCGAATAGTTCTCGACTCCTGTGCAATACCCTAGTTCGGCTAGCATCTCCAGATCATAACGAGTACGCTGTTCGAGTCTCTGCGCCTCAAGAAGCTTGTTCTGGCTGCGTAGCACCTCTAGACGTGCCTGGAGTTCTGCTTCAATCGTTGGTAAAGCCCTCTTAAGTTTTTCCTCCGGTGTGATAAAGTGGGAAGCAGGATAAATTGTGAGTTCGTCCCGTTGCTCCAAGATCTCCCCTGTAATGGGATCGATCTCCTGAATGCGTTCAATCTCATCACCAAACATCTCGATACGGATCACAGACTCACTACCAACGGGATTGATCTCAATCACGTCGCCCCGTACCCTAAAGGTACCCCGGGTAAAGCCAATATCATTACGCTCATATTGAATTCCAACAAGGCGACGTAGAATGTGATCTCGATCTCGATACTCACCATTTTTCAGGGAAAAGGTCATCCCCGAATAATCTTCAGGGGAACCCAAACCATAAATACAGGACACGCTGGCCACAATAAGAACATCCCTCCGTTCAAATAGGGCACTTGTGGCCGCATGGCGCAGACGATCGATCTCATCATTGATGGAAGAGTCTTTCTCGATATAGGTGTCGCTGGTTGGCACATAGGCCTCCGGCTGATAGTAGTCACAATAGCTTACGAAATAGTGTACAGCATTCTCCGGAAAGAATTCCCGAAACTCACTGCAAAGCTGCGCGGCAAGTGTCTTATTATGCGCCAAGACTAAGGTGGGCTTCTGAACAGCCTCGATCACTTTGGCCATGGTATAGGTTTTTCCAGAGCCAGTCACGCCCAGTAAAGTCTGGTGCCGCATACCGGACTGAATTCCTGCAACTAGTTGCTGTATGGCTTTAGGTTGATCACCTGCAGGCTCAAAGGGAGCCACGACTCGAAATGCCTTTTGTAAAGCCATGGGATATCTATTCTCCTTTTTTTCATTTCTGGTAGGTTATTCTCATCGCGTAGCCAATAATAAAATGATTAGACATGTGGGAGGTTAGTGAGTATGAGTTTAATTGTGATGGTGGAAATTCCCAGGGGAAGTCGTAACAAATACGAGTACAGTAGCGAAGACAAACGGTTCTATCTAGACCGTATGCTATTCTCCTCGGTCCATTATCCATCAGATTATGGATTTATCCCAGAGACGTTGGCAGAAGACGGAGACGAATTGGACGCCCTTGTCTTGGTAGGCGAAGCAACCTTCCCTGGGTGTTTAATCCGGGTCGAACCCGTTGCTGCATTTGAAATGTGGGACGAAAAAGGACCAGACCAAAAAATCCTTTGTGTACCAGTCAGTGATCCCCAGTGGAACTGGGTACGGAGGTTGGACGATGTTCCGCCGCATCTACTGAGAGAAATCACCCATTTTTTCCAGGTCTACAAGGATCTTGAGAAGAAAAAAACCAAAGTTGGTGACTGGCTCGATCGCGAGGATGCACAGCGTTTTGTTGCAGAAGCCCAGGCCCGTTACATTCATGGCCGATAATCAGTCGGAATGTAGCAATCTAGAGATAGGCACTAGTTGCACGTCTGATTCTAGGAATTCTGGAATCATTTCCCAGAGAGCATCGGCAGTCGCCGGACGGACATGTCCGATTACGACGGCATGTCCTTGTCTCTGGGCTAAATCCAGGCCAACACGTAGTTGTCCTTTTATTTTTTCGACATCACTCTCATTGTCAATAAATAGATTATTGACCCCATAGGGTACGCCAAGCTCCGTGGCTACCTGCCGAACCACGCTAGCTGTAGTCGTACGACTATCAACAAAGAATAATCCCAACTCTCCTGCCGCCTGCAAAATGCTGGTCATTGTCTCATAATCCGCAGTGACAAGAGATCCCATATGATTGTTTAACCCCACAGCTACCGGTAGCGAGGCCAAATTCTCTCGAATTCGAGCCTCTACCTCTGCACCATCCATACCTAGAGTAATCCCACCAGGCCCCAAGTCTAGACTCGTGTCCAAAGCCTCCATTGGCTGGTGTAAAATGACCTGGTGACCGGCCCTATTTAGTCTTTCACTTGCTACCTGCGATAATTCTAGATGGGGCAGGATAGCCATAGTCAATGGAAGAGGATAGGCTATCATAGGTTCCACTGCTGGGTTGGAGTAGCCCCAATCATCGATAATGATGCTTAAGACAGGCGCCTGCGGTGTCCTCCTGAGAAAACTCTGGGGATCAAAGGGCTCGCCCAGCACGGAAATCCATCCTCCATAATAATAATCATAATTCTTCGGATTAAGAAAATCAATCTGCCACTCATAGGCCAATACCCTTTGACCGAGTTCTGGCACCTCACTCCAAACGCCGAGGGAATAGCCATGGTTTCTCGCTTCAAGCTGAACGGACCACCCATCCTCTAGAAAGACTTCACTCAGCTGAAGGACAAGTCTGGACATCTTAAGGTCATAGCGTTCGGACACTACAACTAGAGCCTCTTGTCCTTGTACCCAGGCCACGGTGCCGTCTGACGAAAGGGTCTGAACCTGATAGTCTTGTTCGCGCCGTAACACGATGTACCCGCTGTCTTGCCATAAGCTCGCTAATGAATCTAGATCAGGGATCTGTGGGCGAACAATTTCCAGTTCTATCTGATGAGCTGAACCAAGGTCGAAAGGAAGTTCAGGACCCCGCAACAGCCCGACTACGGCAAAACCTAAGGAACTCAAAGCCAATACGACCATGAGCACACCTAATGCTGTCTTTTGCTCCTCTAATCGAAACTGCGTCACAGCGTCACTTCCTTGACTTCCACTTGTTCCAAAGTGTCTTAAGAGGTCCCTCTTTAAAACGTACATAGGCCCCTTGCTCTGGGTGCGGTGCAGGGACAATCCCCAAGGGAGGAACCTTTCCCTTATAGTGTATTTCTCGCTCCGTTGGTTGGTGAAACTGGTTCTCCACTACAAGTACCGGATCAATCATCCATGGAGTCATTTGATGCGCTAGTTCCTGGAGATTGTCAATCGTAACACCGTTAATACTCCGGATCACATCGCCAGCCTCCAGACCCATTTTCTCTGCGGGAGAGTTTGGGTACACCGTCAATACCATCACTCCGCTGTCTCCCAAAAAGACTGGAGCATACTCCTTCTCCCGCCTCTTCCCGAGATAAATGACAAGCTCATGACCAAGGGCCGAGAAGAGCACTGGAAAAACGACCAAAAGAGGATACTGGTTGGCTAGATAGGCTAGGCTTAAGAGAAGCAGGCTATAAACAAAGAGTAACCCTGCACTACGTCTAGCTCGCACCTTAGGCAACTCGGTCTGGACAAAATCACTGTACCCCAAAGCCACAACCAGGGGAAACAGAACATGAAGCAACATATGGTTCTCTGGAACTTCCAGGCTCGACTGGAAAAGCGGCCACCAATCTGGCATCGGGACCGATTGCAGATCCACCCCAGAGTTTACCATCACTACACCAACCAACGCTATCGTTGGCATAGGCCAGAACTTTCGCAGGGCAAACCCTCCGACGACCTTGCCGCTTTGATGTTTAAAGAACATAGGTGAAGCGTTATGGTAGCCGTCGACAAAGATCAAAAACGATTCTACCATGTGTAAGATTGCTACTAACGCCATCAGTGTAGGAACATGAATCTTCGGAAAACCTGTTACCAAAGTGGCTAAACTTACCAGGGTCCCAGCATAGGCAAAACAGAGAAAACGTTGATCAACAAACATGAGGAGAATGGCTGCCAACCACAAGTAGGTAACGCCTGCATCGCTCACCGAAACACCCAGCAAAATGAAGAGAATCGTTGCCAGCATACCTCCGCCAATACCATATACCAAAGAGGTCACTGTCTCCATCACAGGATTAATTCGCCTCAGGCGAAAGAACTCCTGTTCGTATTGGAGAATTCTTGTGTATTGGCGATGAACGAGGATGAAGACTAGGGCCATGATCAAGATATAGCGCAGATCAGTTACCATAAACGTAAATGTCTGAAACGTAATTTTGATAAGTTCCCAAAGATTATTCAACGAATTCTCCTCCTTGATTCCAACCGGGAACACAGCACCCCGGAGATGGTTTCCGGGGTGGCTTCTACTCTCAAAGCTGGCTTCGTAAGACTTCTAGGGCCTTCTCCAACTGCGGATCGTGTTCCGCTTCATCATAGTAAATTGCTTCTTCCTCTTCCAACGTAACTTCTACTACAATATCGGGTTCGATACCTACGCCATTAATGTCCTTGCCACCTGATGTGAGATACCCTTGTTCTGTAACAGTCAAGGCACTACCGTCGCGCAGAGGATAGAGGGATTGCACCAACCCCTTGCCAAAAGTCGTGGTTCCGACGAGTGTAGCTAAGCCATTATCCTGCAAGGCCCCTGAGACGATCTCAGATGCACTGGCGCTACTACCATTGATTAGGACAACCATGGGCATTGGCTCACGGGTTCCTGCAGTCATACTGTCAAACGGTGTTCGAACGCCGTTTTGGTCTTCCAAGTATAAAAGGGGTGCTCCAGAGACAAACTCATTGGCTACTTCAAGGGCTGCGCCAAGTGTACCCCCTGGGTTAAAGCGAAGATCGAGGATCAGAGCACGCTGCCCCTTACTGTCAAGATCGGCCAGAGCTTTTCGTAGCTCGTCATAAGTTAGATCCGAGAAGTTCGTGATCTCGATGTATCCGATGTTATAGTCTTCGTCGATGATGCGGTAATCAGGTACGGAGACTACATTAATCAACTCGCGTATGATATGAACTTCAAAGACCTCTTCGTCACGGCGAATTGTCAGATCGAGTTCGGTATTCTCGGGCCCCCGCATTAGGCTCACAGCTTCATCTAAAGTCATGTATGTGGTATCTTTACCATCGATGGCCATAATCTTGTCGCCCCGCCGAAAACCCGCTCGTTCCCCAGGCGTTCCCTTTATCGGTGCGACGACTGTAACTCGATCATCGACGATACCAACAGAAAGGCCAATTCCACCGTAAATTCCCGTCGTTGTATTCATCATGTTCTCAAAGGCAATGGCATCCATATGCCTAGTATAGGGATCATCCAGGGCGTTTTTGAGCATACCGTTAATGGTACCATGGGTGACATAGGCCTTCAACATCTCAAACGTGCTAACGGGCTGAAAATAATGCCTGGTCTTGACCAATGCGATAACTTCCAAGGCAGTCCCGATACTCTCATACCGAGTCTCACCTTCAGGCAACTGAACATTGGCGTTGAACGAACCATAGGCAAGAGAAACGGACAATAAGGCCACAATCAATATGATTATTAGAGTTGCTTTTCGGCTCACTCCATCACCAGCTTTCTATTCTAGGCAAACTATATGTGGAGACTCCTTACTACAGACTTGATCTCGATTCATATTATGATATCAAAAATCACTAGCACTTGGCAAGTGCAGCGCCCCTTCCCTTAGGGTGAGGGACTTAATCCCCGAAAGCCTTCACCCAAGACTTCGTGGACATCCGAAATGATCACAAAAGCTTTCTTATCCGTCTCTGCAACAATCTTTTTCAACGTGGCGATCTCCATACGTGAGACAATGGCCAAAAGGATTTCTCTGTCGTGTTTCGTATACATGCCCCGCCCATCAAGCATCGTCACTCCCCGCTCAAGGCGCTCCATGATACGCTGACCAATCGTCTCTGGGTCATCGGAGATAATCAAACACGCCTTTGCATAGCTCTGTCCCTCTTGCACCAAATCCACCGTCTTGGTTGTTATAAAGACTGCTATGAGGGCGTACATGGCCAACTCCGGACCAAAGGCAATACCGGCCAGAACAATTACAAAACCATCCACAATCAATAGAGCTTGACCAACACTAGTTGGAAAGAATCGAGCCACCAACTGGGCAGCCATGTCGGTTCCCCCTGTAGAACCTCCTGAACGGAAGGCAATCCCCAAGCCAATTCCAGACAATACCCCGCCGTAAATGGAAGCCAAGAGCAAATCGTTTGTTGGGGCGACCGCAAACTGATTGAAGATATCGATGAATACCGACATCGCAATCGTTCCAAACAAGGTTTTTGCACCAAAGACAGGGCCGATAATACGCCAGCTCAACAAAAAGAGGGGTATATTAAGAATTAACATGGTGACCCCAACAGGAAGTCTTGTGAGATGGTAGACAACTGTAGCTAGACCGCTTACGCCACCAGCTGCAACCTTAGCAGGAATCAGGAAATAGCTAACTCCAATAGCTGTGATGATGACGCCCACTAATACCCCGCCATAACCTACGACAATCCTCTTGAGCATGTTCCTACCTCCCCTGCCGAAATCGTGAAAACATCACGGCCAGCACAAACACTGGTAAGGCCATAAGACGTTTGATCCTCCAAGGCTGCCTAATCAAGCGATACAGCCACTCCAAGTTGATTCTCCTGATCCAAAGCGGAGCGCGCTTGTCGACACCAGCCCATACATTAATGCTTCCTCCAACACCTATGGCTAGTGGCACCTTTAGAGTACCCAGATGTGCCGCCAGCCACTTTTCCTGCCGGGGTACACCAAGGGCGACCAATAAGATATCGGGCTTCTTCTCTGCAATGAGTGCCAAGACAGCGTCTTCTTCCCCACCGGACTTGAAAAAACCATGGTGCGTACCTACAACTTCGAGATCAGGCAGTTGATCCTGCAGAGTCTGCATCGCCCGCTCGGCAACCCCCTCCTCACTACCTAGGAGAAAGACACGCCACCCCTGTTTAGCTGCTTGCTGTAACAAACCCTCAGCCAATTCAATGCCAGGAATCCTCTCGGGAACTGCCTGGCCAATCATGCGGGAAGCCCAAACAACACCAATTCCATCGGCCACAACTAAATCGGCTCTTTCCATAATCTCTGCCAGTAGCTGATCACCCCTGGCCTTCATGACCATCTCAGGATTGGCTGTAATCACCAAGTGGGACTCTCCATCCGTCACATAGGAGCCCAACCGTGCCTGAGCTTCTGTCATGGTTACTGGATCAAAACCACTACCTAGAATTCGCGTTCTTTGCATCGTCTCACTCCAATACCCGAGCTAACATGACCCGATTGTTCAAGGCCGCCTGTCGTAAACCCTCTAAGGCCCTTCGATAATCAAGTCTATACTGTTCCGCTCTTTCTAGAACCTGCTCAACACCGGAACAAAGATTTGCCACATCCTTCAGCTCCCAGCAGGGAATGTTGAGTTGCTGGCTAATGGCGGAAACCTTCGGATCGTAATTTAGCCCAAGGGGCTGACAATCATGGAGAACACTGAAGATGAGGCCGTGAAGACGCATCGATACAAAAAGGCCAGCTCCAGAGAATACGTCTCTCAGAGTCTCCAGTCTAACGTCCTGGTGAACCGTGAGGTTGTAGGTCCTTTCTCGCAACGTAAGCCCCATCTCCAAATCGCCCGGACCGAGGGGCACAAACTCCACGTCAAATCCTTGGTTCTGCCAGCAAGTTACCTGGTCGCTCCAAACTCCCTGCTGGTTCTCCCAAGCCTGATAGGGCCGCAAGTTAAGGAGTATCCTTTTCGTTCTTGGTCTATGATCTTCCATGACTCCATGCTGAAACACTGGATCAGCATTCAATTCAATCTTCTCTGGCGGAACCCCAAGATCAATAAGAAATTGACGACTCTCCGCATTACGAACCGAACAGGCTGCACTACGCCTGTAAGACCTTGCTATCCAGGAACGGAAGAGCGAGCTCTGCACTGGCCCTAGCCCCTGTCCATACATGACCACAGGCACGCCCCGGGCATAAGCCAATTCCACCAATCCCAGATAGTAGGGAATGCTACGCTTACTTGTTACATCCTGGAGTAGAGAACCTCCACCGCTAACGAAGAGGCATGCTCCGCCCAGTCTGTGCCAGATTTGCTTGAGGTCATAACGGGGGATCGCATCGACTCCATACTCCTCACTCGTCTCTTGGGGCTTGTTCGATAGCACAACGATCGTTTCACGCGGAATACCAATACTTTGCAGATCCTCACACAATGCTGCCAAGATGGCCTCATCGCCAAGATTATCGAATCCGTAATAGCCCGATACCAAGATCACCGCCAAGTCTCCCCTTCCCCCAGCGCAATACTTTTGAGGCAAGCCACCCCACCAAGTAACCAAAGAACAGACCGTAGAATGTTCGAAGCAGACTGACCCAAAGGAAGGTATGGGTATGTGTAAAGGTATTGACTAATGAAATCTGACCAATGACTGCTATAGGAAGCCACCAGGATTTTTGGGGCTCTTTCTCGCGGAGAGCCAAGTACAAGGCGGGGTGGCCCAAGAACAGTTCTTTTGTACGGGGCCGAACAACCAACAGGTTTTCTAAAAACTCTCGGGCCTTGACCTCCAGCTCCAAGACAGGAATCCCGAAGTTCCCCGTGCGCAAGATATAAACGACTCCAAGGAGGCCAAGAACTCCCGCCAATAGTAGGTACGGAACAGGAATACTCCTTTGTAACCAGTCACGTAAAGGCCGAAGCAGAGTAAAAGCCACAAGGGCAACGGGGGCAATGTGCATCAGCTTGACCCCCCGGAACTCCTGGATTTTGACCAAGAATTCGGTACCACCGAGCATGGCCACAATGAACAGTGCCCCTAGCATCGAAACGCAGGAAATCACAATGAAGCGAGTTAAAGGTGCCTTGCCCCAGTCCAAGCGCACGGCCAGGGAAGGAAAGACAATGGCTGCTACTAAGGCCAAAGCCTGACGAGCCAAGATAGGCTTAAGGACAAGCAAAGCCAGACTCAGTGCTAGAGCAAGGAGTCCCAACCAGAATATGAGGGACTTCCAGCCCGGAAAGAGATCCAAGGCGTACCACAGAGCGGCAGCCCAGATTCCTATTCCAACGATAGCAGTTATAATCCATGAGACTTTCCAAAGCAAGAAAGGCTTGGCCGCTCCCAAAGAAAAGCCCGCAGCTTCTAGTCGAATCTTCAGAGCAGATATCAGATCAAGAGAACGGGACCAGCTATCTTCGCCCTCGGTGAAGGGCCGAACATACAATACCCGCATATTCCGCTCTTTCAGTGCCCTCATGTAGCGGTTGAGAACACGCTCTTCGGACAAGACCTTCATCTCCCGGGCGCTGATCCCGTGTAGCCTGACCATACGAGCTGGGTCGGCAGGGCGTATTTGAGGTGTAGCGAACTCTACCAAAGCTAGGGTAGCATCACTGCCAGCGAAACTCTCGGTTTCCATTGTCCCTTGACCACTGACAATGATCAGTTCTGGATCATAACCGAGCCAGATGGGTTCAATCTCCCAAGGGGCTGTGTTGAGTTTTGGTGCTACTTTTAGGCCAGCCCTGGCCACTTGTTCTAAGTGCTCAGTCTCAAACTCAACGGGGAGGGTCAGATACTTGTTCAGATCTGCCACGTCTTCAAGGAGATGGGCCAACACTGGGCCTGGCAGGGTTCTCCCAGCCAACAACATCTCTCCGACACTGGCGGGTTGCACGGCAATTGTGGAGACTCCTGCCTGCTTCAAGTCGGCCAAGAGTTCTCCCACTTCTACCCCCTGATCGGATCCGAGCTCGAGGAGGGAAGGTAGATCGTAGACAATCTCCACCGTGGAATTCTGGACCTCGATTGTCCAGCGCTGAACAAACACGCCTAGGGAAATCACACTAGCTACCAGAATTAGGACGCTGAGAACTCGTTTCATAGCTGCCCTCCAAATGTAATCAGAATCTGCCTTTCTTCCAGGAAAACATCCCTAAGCTCCACAGTGTAGGGAAATGCTCCGAAATCAATGATGAACTCGTAGTTCTCCCTCAAAACATCGAGCAAGACCGGGGGAAGACTCGCATCGCTCAGTGCCACGTTCTTTAGGACGTAGCGCAAAGCTGTGCCATGATGCACTTCGAGATCGCCCCTAACAGTTACTTTCCATCCCATGTTCCAAAAACTTATCGTTCCCGCCAGGTCTATTCCTTCTGGAACCACCTGCAAACTTAATAGTCTATCCGGGTCAACAACTTCCCACAGGAGCTCATTGAGTGCGTTTTCGGTCACAGTAAGCTTGCCTTCCACATTGAGGGGTTCGGTATAAACGAATTCTTGCTTTTGCCACAGCGCTCGGGGATCAAAACGGACTTCCTCACCGCGTAACTCAACACTCGACACCTCTAGTCCGTCGATCACGGCATCATGGGCAGTGAACTCGAGACTTGGTAGGCGACCGACAAGAAGGCCCCAACCCCAGAGGGCTCTAAGATGAACCTGCACCTCCCTGGCATGCAAGGATTCCTGAATCTCCCGTTCCAATTGCTTGGCGATGTAGGGAACCAAGGTAACTTGCGGAAGAGCAAAGATGACAAGTATGACAGCAATAATGGCTATCGGTATGCGGTACCTCTTCATGTTATAGCTCACTCCACGTCTCAAAAGATGGCCTTTTCCCTTTTGAAAAAGGCCATCTGTCTGTTATTGCTTAAGTTTGAGAAATCCCTCGATAAAGGGGTCTAGATCTCCATCCATCACACCGTCTACGTTACCGACTTCTACGTTACTGCGATGGTCTTTAACCAGTGTATAGGGGCAAAACACATATGAGCGAATTTGGCTACCCCAGGCAATATCCTGTTGCTGGCCTTTTAGACTATCGAGCTTAGCTTTCTGTTCTTCCATCTGTCGTTCTAATAGACGTGCTCGCAGGATCTTTAAAGCCGCCTCTCGATTCGCATGCTGTGAGCGTTCGGATTGGCACTGCACAACGATCCCGGAGGGTTGGTGCGTGATTCGAATGGCCGAATCTGTCTTATTCACATGCTGACCTCCAGCACCGCTAGCCCGATAGGTATCAATCCTCAGATCCTCGGGATTAATCTCTACTGTGACATCATCCTCAATCTCTGGCAACACCTCTACAGATGAAAAGGAGGTATGCCGACGACCTGACGAATCAAAGGGAGAGATGCGTACTAGACGATGCACACCTTTTTCACTCTTCAGGTAACCGTAAGCATTCGTTCCCTTGATAAGCAGTGTCGCATCCTTTAGACCAGCCTCTTCTCCTGGCTGGTAGTCCAAAATCTCTACTGCGTAACCTTGGTCTTCAGCCCAACGTGTATACATGCGAAGGAGCATCGAAGCCCAATCCTGAGACTCTGTACCTCCAGCCCCGGGGTGGATTGTCAATATGGCGTTATTTGCATCATGCTCACCGTTGAGTAGCGATGCGAGCTCCAAGTCATCTACTACCCTTTGAAGTCTGGGTATGAGGGCAGTTAACTCTGCTTCTAGACTCTGATCTGAAGCCTCATCCAACAATTCTACCAGTGTGACGGCCTCTTCATGAAGATCGCGGACTTCTGTCCACTGTTGAATCATTCTCTTTATGGCACTAATCTCCTTGGCGGTTTGCTGGGCCAATTCTTGGTTGTCCCAAAAACCTTCTGCCAACATACTCTCTTCAAGCTCGATGAGTCGAGCCTGATTCTCATCTACGTCAAAGATAACCTCGCATTTCCTCAATCCGCCTACCTAGGTCTGACAACAACTCTTGCATAGAACTACCTCCCATGGCATTTCTTGTACTTCTTCCCGCTTCCACAAGGGCAAGGATCATTTCGACCAACCTTCTCTTCCACCCTGCGCGGTTTCTGCACAGCGCCCTCCCCCTGGTTCGTCCTGGCCCCTGCTAGGCGATCCTTGGGCTGACTATAACTGCTTTCTTCGGCTAGACGCACCTTAAAGAGCATGCTGATGGTTTCTTCCTGAATACTATTGACCATCTGCTGGAACATGTCAAACGCCTCAAGACGGTACTCCAGGAGCGGATCTCGCTGGGCTAGAGCCCTGAGACCAATACCTTCCCGCAAATCGTCCATGGCACTTAGGTGATTCATCCATTTTTGGTCTATGATCTGCAGAAGCACAATCTTCTCTATCCGTCTTTGAAGTTCGGCCCCATATTCAGCTGCCCGTTCGGCATAGGCCTCCTTGGCAAACGATTCGAGTTTGCCTACGATTTCCTCAGGGCTCAGATCGCCAAGTTCCTGGTCACTCAATGGTAGGGCCTTCCCTACAATCTCCACATAGCTCTGGCGAATGGCTTCGATATCCCACTCTTCTGGAATAATCTTTTCGTCAGCATAAAGGTTGACAATCCTTCTGAAGACGGGCTCAAACATGCCTGCAATCTGCTCAGAAATGTTCTCGTCCAGGAGAACACCTCGTCTTTGTCCGTAGATCACTTCACGCTGCTGGTTCATGACATCGTCATACTCTAGAACTTGTTTGCGGATCTCAAAATGGCGACCCTCTACCCGTTTCTGGGCATTCTCAATACCCCTACTAATTTGAGGATGATCGATAACCTGATCTTCTTCCCAACCGAGACGATCCATAATACCCATAATGCGATCGGAACCAAAGAGACGCATGATGTCGTCTTCCATGGAGACGTAGAATTGTGAAGAACCAGGATCTCCCTGTCTACCAGCACGTCCTCGCAATTGGTTATCGATACGCCTAGATTCATGGCGTTCCGTACCAAGGATGTGAAGGCCACCAAGTTCAACTACGCCCTCACCTAGAACAATGTCGGTACCGCGACCGGCCATGTTTGTAGCAATGGTGACCATACCTTTCTGGCCAGCATGTTTGACGATCTCAGCCTCTTTGTCGTGGTACTTCGCATTTAAGACTTGATGGTCGATTCCCCTCCGCTTAAGCATAGCACTGAAAGCTTCTGAACTTTCGATACTAATGGTACCTACCAAAACGGGTTGCCCCTTTTTGTGGCGTTCCTCAATGTCATTGACAATCGCTTCCGCTTTTCCCTTAGCGGTCTTATAAACAGCATCAGGCAAGTCTTGGCGGATCATAGGCTTGTTGGTGGGAATGACAACAACGTCCAACCCGTATATCTTGCGAAACTCATCTTCCTCTGTCTTGGCAGTACCTGTCATCCCAGAGAGTTTAGAATACATTCTGAAATAATTCTGATAGGTGATGGACGCTAAGGTTTGGCTTTCCTTGAGAACCGAAACCCCTTCCTTCGCCTCAATACTTTGGTGCAAGCCGTCAGAATAGCGTCGTCCTTCCATCATCCGACCAGTAAATTCGTCAACGATGATGACTTCTCCATCTTTCACCACATAATCCCGATCCCGGACAAAAAACTCCTTGGCCTTGAGGGCTTGGTTCAGATAGTGATTCAGTTCAAAATGCACGTCATCAAAGAGGTTCTCTACACCCAGAATCTTCTCAACACGTGCTACACCTTCCTCAGTAATGGCAATGGTACGGGCTTTCTCATCTACTGCGTAATCACGCTCTGGTTTGAGTTGCGGGACAATCTGGGCAAAACGCATATAGTGCTTTGCCGAGTCTTCGGCTGCACCAGAGATAATCAATGGGGTTCTGGCCTCATCGATTAAGATCGAGTCTACTTCGTCAACAATGGCATAGTGAAGCTCACGCTGGACCATTTGATCCGGGGAGACAACCATGTTATCGCGGAGATAGTCAAAACCGAACTCATTGTTGGTTCCGTAGGTAATATGGGAACTATAGGCTTCCCGGCGTTCCTCAAAGGTTAGACCATGAACGATCACGCCGACCTTGAGCCCAAGAAACTCATAGATCTGACCCATCCACTCTGCGTCACGCCTTGCCAGATAATCATTGACCGTGACGACGTGAACCCCTCTGTTCGTGAGGGCATTGAGGTAAACTGGAAGCGTCGCTGTTAGTGTCTTACCTTCTCCAGTCTTCATTTCGGCAATACGACCCTGGTGGAGAATGATCCCGCCCACGAGCTGCACGTCATACTGACGCATGCCAAGAACGCGCCTTGATGCCTCGCGAACCGCCGCAAAGGCCTCTGGAAGGATATCATCTAGAGTGGCGCCAGCTTGTAGTCTATCTTGAAACTCGTCTGTCTTATTGCGAAGTTCGCTGTCACTCAGGGCCTGCATCGAAGGTTCAAGGGCATTGATGGCCTGAACCACGGATCCTAAGCGTTTCAGCTCCCGTTCTGTAGGATCAAAAAAACTCTTTATACTCTTGAGCACATCTCTACCTCCCGGATCTATTGTACTAACCCTT
>JAAZLY010000044.1 GCA_012799115.1 Bacillota bacterium | reverse complement strand
TCTGCGCAAGTCGTCCCTAGTTTGCATTTTTTGCGGCTCCGACGATAACGTCGAAGACTTCATGAATAAGGGAATTTGCCAGGAGTGTCGAGCTACCCTCAAGAGTTAATTCTGAGGGCCAACTCATACACTTGGTTTTTTGGAAGACGATGTTTCTCACTCACCTGCGCAACAGCACTTCTACGGCTCAAGCCGCTAGACATGAGCTGTTCCAGAAGATGTAGAATATCGTCTTCACTTTTTTCTTCTGAAATGGGATCCCCGCCAGCTACAGTCACCACAAACTCCCCCCGAGGCCGCTCTTGATCAAAATGGGCCATGAGTTCCGTCACCTTGCCCCTTCTTGTTTCTTCAAAGCGCTTAGTGAGTTCTCGAGAAACACTAATCTGACGATCTCCTAGCACTTCATGGAGATCCTTCAGCATGTCACAAAGTCGATGGGGAGCTTCATAAAAGATGATCGGATAGACAATACCCTTGAGTTCCTCTAGGGACTGCAAGCGATCCTTTCGCCGACGTGGTAAGAACCCATAGAAAGTGAATTGAGAACTAGCAAACCCACTTTGTAAAAAGCCTACTAAAGCAGCATTCGCTCCGGGAAGTACTTCGAGGGGCAAGTCTGCTTCGATGACTTCCTGAATCAAAAAAGACCCGGGATCAGAAATCCCAGGCATTCCCGCATCAGACACTAGGGCCACCTGCTTGCCATCTCGAAGTAAGCCCAAGATGCGGGAGGTTTTCTCCTTCTCATTGTGCTCATGGAGACTCTCTAACGGCCTATGGATCTCAAAGTGATGAAGAAGCTGGCCGGTGTGGCGGGTATCCTCCGCCACCACCAAGTCCACTTCCTGCAAAATGCGCAAAACCCGCAGGGTAATATCCTCCAAATTACCGATAGGGGTAGGACAGACATAGAGCATAGCTATTCATCCTTATTCTCAGGTCTTGGCTTCGGCTTTCTCCGCCTTGGACGCCTTCTCTTTTTAGGAGCCTTATCATCTGTTGGCTTCTCCTCAGGAGCTGCCTCTCGTTCCTTCTTAACGTCGCGCTTCTCTGCTGTTACCTTCGGCTTGCGCTTCTTCTTCGGGCGAGATGTCCGTTTTGGCGTCTTCTTCTGGACCTCTTCTATCGTATTCTTTTCAATTTCTGCAGTCTCAACCATCATCTGATAATCTACTTCTTTAATGCTGTCTTCTTTCAGCAGATCATCATAATAATCGCTTTCGTCCTCCATCTCATGGTAAAACTCATCAACCATCACTTGCTTACCCTTACAGCATGTTCCAAAAGCTTGTTTGTTATCTTCATAGACCTGGCTCTCATATTTCAAGCAACACATTAGCCGGCCACAGACTCCAGAGATCTTGGCAGGATTAAGGGAAAGATTTTGCTCCTTGGCCATTTTGATCGAAACCGGTTCGAACTCACCGAGAAATGTAGCGCAGCAAAGAGAGCGTCCACAACAGCCAAGACCACCTATGATCTTTGCTTCGTCTCGCACTCCAACTTGACGCAACTCAATTCTGGTACGGAAAATGGCCGCCAAGTCCTTGACGAGCTCGCGAAAATCAACCCGTCCCTCGGCTGTGAAAGAAAAAATCAACTTACTATCGTCTAAGGTGTATTCTGCCTCAAGGAGCTTCATAGGAAGCTTGTGCTCCACCACCTTCTCGGTAGCAATGCGAAAAGCCTCTTCTGCCCTTGTCTTATTGAGTTCCAAGCGTTCATAATCCTCTTGGTTAGCGCTCCGTAACACCTGTTTTAGGGGCTGAACAACCTCGCTATCTGATACTTCTCTAGGCGCAATAACAATTTCGCCATACTCAACTCCCCGGGCAGTCTCCACAATACATCCGTCTCCAGCTGCAATCTTTAAGTCTCCCGGGCTAAAATAATATATCTTACCGGCTTTCTTGAACCGGACTCCAACAACCGTTACCATCAGGTCAACGCTCCCTTTTTCATCAATAACAAGAGATAACCTAGATAAAAGCGTATTCTGCCGTTTCCAGCTATGGCTTTCTCCGTCTCCATGATTTGTTCCATGATCCTGACTAGATCCTGATTTGTATACAAAGCACTAATCTCACTTAGTTCCTGTCTATAGCTGGGATTATATAGAGGAAGTGCTATCTCATTCTTGACAATCAATAGGTCACGAAACCATTCTAAGAACAACTGCAGTTCTTCCGTTATCTTCTTTCGATCTTCTGGCCAGTTTTGGCTCAGTCCCAAGACCTGAGCATAACTAGACTTGGGTACCTCCATCAGCTTACTGAGTACAGCATCCCGTTCCTCCAGTAACGTGCCTTCCCAGTACGCCCAGGCCTTGCCTAAAGAACCATGGGCCAACCTGGCAATGGATTGGACCCTCTCATCGTCTTCGCTTCGGCCCACTTTATTCGCTAGCCACTTGGCAACGTCTTTCTCCGCCATACGACGGAAAGGTAAATGCTGGCACCGAGACAGAATGGTGGGTAATAAAGCTTGAACTTGGGTTGTGGTCAAGAGGAAGTACGTTCCTGCTGGAGGTTCTTCTAGTATTTTGAGAAAAGCATTACTAGCTTCAACATGCATGCGCTTGGCCTCGAGAATAATCCAGATAGAAAAGCCTGAGGGAACCAACGCTGCTTTTCGGTGCAGTTCCCTAATATCATCAATCCTAATTGTCTCATCGCCATCTAATATATGGATTTCGGACAGGGGACCCCCACGGCGCTTCAGTTCAGACGCCATGGCTCGTGCCACCGTCTCCTTACCGAGACCCTCTGCTCCAGAAAACAGATATGCATGTCCTACTCTGTTTGTACTTAGGGCACGTTTTAGAATCGAGACCGGAACCGCCTGACCGACAACATGATCCAGAGTCTCTACCATTATACCATTTCACCTCAAATATGAAGGTCCAAGAGCAAGCCACGGATTTCATCCAGGCGACCAACAAGGTCTAGGCCGCTACTGTGCTGGTTTAGAAAATCACGGGTCAGCTCCTCCAACTTCTTATCAATGCTTTCAACCAAAACTAGCAATCGGCGGCGGCCGTGAATGTCGTAGACACTACTCTCCCGCACATCATACGATTGCTTCACCAAGAAAAGGAGGATCGCACGGACTCGTTTCTTGTAGCGCAGTAGATTCTCCATAACTGGGCTTTCTCTCAATCTGCGCGCATACTCATCCACTTCTTCGAGGGCTACGGCTAGATCAATGCCTCGCTCATCAACCTGCTCGGTTTGGAGCACCTCCAAAAAAGTCCCTTGAACACCCTGACTTCTCTTGTACTTCCTACTAGGGGATATAGGTTGTTCCCTTTTTGAGCCTGTCTTGGCAACTCTCAAATCCGTTCGAACCTCTCTACGTCTACACTAAAGACTGTGGCACCACCGACAGAGATCTTTTCTAGACGAGTGCCAAGTCCGCCGCGGGCAAAGGGTATCATCGGCGATGGATCTCCCTGCTCCCGCTTCTTGCAGGTGCGTTTGATGATTCCCAACACCGTCTCTAGGCGTTCATCCTCTACACCGATCAGCAAAGTCGTGTTTCCAACACGTAGAAATCCTCCAGTACTGGCAAGCTTCGTAGCGCGAAAATCACTTTCTGCTAACGCTTCGAGCAAACCAGACACATCTTGATCCTGCACAATGGTTATCAGTAGTTTCACTAGACTCTCCCTCCCAAAGCCTCCCGAACTCTAGAGGCTACTTCTTCGCGAGTTCCCGTTGCTGAGATGATCCGAAATCGATCTGGCTCAGCACGTGCCATAGTCAAGAAACCTTCTCTGACCCTAGAATAATATTCTAGTGTGCGTTGTTCAATGCGATCTCCTTTTGTTTTTGCCAACGATTCTGTTGGATCAGCATCAAAATAGATGGTGAGATCTGGGATCAAATTCCCAGTAGCCCATCGATTGACTTGCCTGATACCATCCATATCTAAACCAAGACCATATCCTTGATAGGCAAGAGACGAGTCCACAAAACGCTCACATATTACCGTCTTACCCTGTTCAAGATTGGGGCGAACGACCTCAAATACATGTTGTGCTCGATCCGCTGCATAGAGCAAGATTTCTGTCATAGAGTGAAGTTCGCTGTGATCAGGGTTGAGGAGTAGCTTACGAATCTGGCTCCCTAGCTGTGTTCCCCCTGGTTCAAAGGTGTGACATACCTCATGCCCCTTCGCCTCCAGATACTCTTTGAGCAAAAGTGCTTGGGTAGTCTTACCGACGCCATCTACACCTTCGAGGGTAATGAACGATCCCTTGTGCATAACATAGATCTCCTTATCGTGTTTTTCTGCAAAGACGTCAATTATCCTCTAATATTACAACCTTCTGTTCTGGCATTAAACCCCTCACAGGCCAATTAATGCTATGACACCAGAATAGGTACTCGATAACCTCTGCGGTGAACCGCTCTCCTGGGGCGATCACGGGAACGCCCGGTGGATAAGGGGTTAGAAAGCCACCACTTATCTTCCCTTCCGCTCTTGATAGAGGAGTGGTTGTCTGTTTCCGGAAGAAAGCCTGCCGTAACCCGAAGACAATGGGCGGCAAGGCCGGAACCTTCATTGCATAGCGTTTGAGAGGTGCTAAGCCAAGCTGATGACGTCGTTTGCTCAAATCCGCTACTGCCTCAACAAGCCTTTCAACGCTGTCCTTCGTATCTCCCATCGATATCAGGGCCAAGACACTATAATAGTCGCTCAGCTCCACCTGTACATTATAGTCCATACGGAGTAAGCGCTCAACTTCGATACCTGTCAATCCCAAATCCCGCAGGGAAAAGACGATCTTCATTGGATCTGCTTGAAGATGACTAGGAAGAAGCTCTACTCCCTTTAGTTCGCTAAGCTTTCTGCGGCACTCCCCGGCTAGTTCGAGGGCTCGTCCCACCATGTCCCGGCCTTGGCTGGCCAATACTCTGCGTACTTCATCTAGAGCCGCAAAGAAAACCATGGAAGGGCTTGTTGTCTGCAAAGCCCTCTGGGCTTGCACCGCTTTGCGATACCACGCCTCATTGTTGAAATGAAGCATGGATGTTTGAGTAAAGGAACCCAAGGTTTTGTGTGTACTTTGCACAACTGCATCGGCTCCACATTCTAACGCCGTGCCAGGTAGCTTGTCCGAAAAGAGAAAATGACCGCCATGGGCTTCGTCTGCGATAACCAAGCTACCATGGCTCTTGGCTCTCTTTACGATGTCCCTCACATTAGCCGCTGTCCCGTAGTATGTAGGATGAGTCAGGACCAATGCCTCTGCCTGGCACTGAATTAACGCTTGCTCAATCTGATCCCCTTGAAGTTGCAGAGGAACGAACCAGTCCGGGTCATAGGATGCTGGCAAGTAGACTGCTTTGGCTTCCCCGAGTATCATGGCTGAATAGACTGCTTGATGGGAAAAGCGGGGAACCAGCAAGGTGCCTGTGACGGGCATTAAAAGATAATGTAGCCCTCCCGTCGTACCATTCACTGAGAACAACGTGTTCTTAGCCCCGAACAGTTCCGCCGCTAATCCTTCGGCTACCCTTAGCACCTGTTCAAAGTCGTTACTTGTCTCGGGATCTTCGACTTGATCCGAAGGATCCAACGAAAAAAAGCCAGAACCCAGGACCGCCTCAAGCCGTGGGAATAGACCCGCATTCAACTTGTGTCCTGGCGTGTGAAAAGGAACCACGGCTTTTTTTCGATACGCGTGCAGGGCATCCCAGAAGGGCGCACTCTCTTGAGTCATGCCTGATCACCCTCCACCAGATGATAGTCGCGAGTGCCCAAGAATCGCCTTTGCCACAACAGACGAAATGCACGCACTTGCGTATCATAGCCTGGTTCATCAACACCGAGCTCCATCAAGCGAACCTCACAAGCACTACAGATCGCTGCCCCCCAGAAACACAAGCAACGATCCTCTTCTGCTACGCCTTGACACATTAGGCACTCCATACCATCACCTCCGTCTATGTTATTCACCTAGGAGTTTCCACGTGTTGGTCCACATCTCCTGCAGTATCAACAATCACGAACGAAGGACTCTTGACCGAGTTATGATGGTCCTCGAGGCTGAGATCAAATCAGTTGAGGGTCGGTTTCGCTCCATGGAGGTAAATGGATATGATTGACCTAGAAACAAAGGAGGTCGTAAGAAATGACAACAATTACCTTGCTTGAGGCATTTGCCCGCTCTAGAGTCGAGACGCTACCTCGCCCCGCTAAGAGTCAACGCCGATCTCATCGCACAGTTATGCATTTTCCAATGTTCCTAGACTGATCATCTATACCCCTTAGGTCCTAGCATAGAGACACAGACTGCATCTTGATCCTCCGCTCTTTCCAAAGCTCGAAAAACAGTTCTATCTACCTAGTTTAGCTAACACATTCGTAGCCCATACGTTGACAAATGACGAATAAGACTGTAGAATAGCACAAAACGATTCGCAGAAGTCGCGAAAGCTTGAGCTGAGGTGAGCAATGTGAGTAGATTGTATAGCCCCTATGAGGAGACTCTTCGAACCCTTGAGATGGCGGCTGAAATGTTAGGGCTTGACGAAGATGACTACATCCAACTGAAATACCCCGAACGGGAAATTAAGGTTTCGGTTCCGGTAAGAATGGATGACGGCTCCATTAGAGTTTTTGAAGGTTATCGAGTTCAACATTCGGGAGTCCGAGGCCCTTACAAGGGTGGCATTCGTTACCACCAAAACGTAGACATGGACGAGATAAAGGCGCTGGCAATAATGATGAGTCTAAAGTGTGCTGTGGTTGACATTCCCTATGGTGGTGGAAAAGGTGGAGTCACTGTAGATGCCACCAAACTCTCCAACGCTGAACTAGAAAGGCTGACAAGACGATTTGCCACACGTCTCTATCCTGTTATTGGACCGCATATTGATATTCCCGCTCCAGACGTGAACACCAATGGTGAGGTCATGGCTTGGTTCATGGATGCCTTTAGCACACTCAGTGGTCAGCTCACGCCCGGCGTTGTAACGGGTAAACCCGTTCCCGTCGGCGGGTCAGTGGGCAGAAGAGAAGCCACAGGGCGAAGCATTATGCTCATGACGAAGGAAATAGCAAAGAAGACACAGTTGAACCTAGAAGGTGCTCGGGTTGCCGTCCAAGGCGCAGGAAACGTTGGGGGAACAGCAGCCATATTTCTGCACCGGGAAGGATGCAAGGTTGTTAGCATAAGCGATGTGTCCGGTGCAGTCTTTTCAGAAAATGGGCTTGACATTGAGGCGATCGTCAGTTTCTTAAGGGAAAAGCGTGGACGTACACTAGCCGACTACTCTGCTCCGAAGATAACCCGGATCTCTAACGATGACTTACTGTCACTCGATGTAGATATTCTTATTCCCGCTGCCTTGGAGAACACAATTACAGGTAGGACTGCTCCAATAATTAGAGCGAAGATTATTGTAGAAGGCGCAAATGGCCCCACTACTTCCGATGGCAATGCAATCCTGGAGCAAAACGGCGTAGTGGTTGTTCCTGATATATTAGCCAACGCGGGAGGCGTTGCTGTATCGTATTTCGAGTGGATTCAAAACATACAGAGCGTGAAATGGGATGAGGATAAGATTAACGAAAGGCTTGAAAATCTGATGGTTAGGGCCTTTAATGATGTCTGGGATACAGCTCAGAAAGCAGAGACATCCTTGAGGATGGGCGCCTATATGCTCGCTGTTGATCGAATCGTTACGGCTAGCAAACTAAGGGGAATGGGATACTAGTGTAGCAATAGAAAAGAGCCTGAGTCGGTGCGAACTCCGATTCAGGCCTTTTCACTATGTTGAATATAACAAAAAAACCCTACGAATCAGCGTAGGGCTTCAAAGAAATTCTTGGCGACGAGTTACTCTCCCACCACGAGATGTGGCAGTACCATCACCGCTGAAGGGCTTAACTGCTGTGTTCGGTATGGGAACAGGTGGAACCCCTTCGC
>JAAZLY010000315.1 GCA_012799115.1 Bacillota bacterium | reverse complement strand
TATCAAACTATTTTTTGTTTTGTTTAGGCTTCTTAGCAAAAATCGGGTTGAAGGAACTGGATTTTTGTCAATTCAGCCGAACCGTTCATGGTTAATTTTGCCAACTGAAATATTTAACAAGAGGTCTTTGTGATGCAGAACAAAAAAAGCTGGTTGTGGCGTTGTTTTATGTTTGGCCTGCTGCTTGCGTTGTCAGTCCAGGGTGCTCCAGTTGTCTCGAACGTCGTGGGTGCGCAGCGCGTGGGAACTAAGCTGGTTGACATCACCTACGATCTGACGGATGCTGAGCATGCCACATTGGCCGTGACCATCCGGATTTCCAAGGATGCCGGCGCCACCTGGGATGTGCCTTGCGCGAGTGTGTCGGGAAATGGCGTCGGCCCGGAGGTAACGCCGGGAACGGGCAAGGCGATCGTGTGGGATGCCGGCACCGATTGGAATGGCCAATGGTCGGACCAGATGCAGGTCGAAATCACCGCCACAGCCGGCGCCGCCCCGGCAAGCGGAGAATATCTGGTCGTTGACTTGTCGCATGGCCCGGAGGCATCGGAATACCAGGTGAGTTACCTGGCAGAGGTTCCGGACGGCGGCTGGACGGACGAGTACAAGACCACCAAGCTGGTGCTGCGCCGCATCCCCGCCGGCACCTTCATCATGGGATCGCCAGAGGATGAAATTGGACGCAAGGGAGCTGAGACCCAACATCAGGTGACCCTGACCAAGGATTTCTATGCGGGTGTGTTCGAGGTGACCCAGATGCAATGGGAGCGCGTAATGGGTACATGGCCAAGCTATTTCACCAACGCCTCCTGCCGCGACTCCCGCCCGGTGGAGCAAGTCTCCTACGAAGACATTCGGGGAAGTGGCGCCGGTGCCGGTTGGCCGGGCAGTAATGCTGTGGATGAGGACTCTTTCCTGGGGAAGCTGCGGGCCAGAACCGACTTGGTCTTCGATCTGCCGACTGAGGCGCAATGGGAATACGCCTGCCGGGCCGGCACCACGACCGCCTTGAACTCAGGAAATAATTTGACCGCCAAAGCGGAATGTCCGAATATGGCCGCAGTCGGACGATATAAGGGTAATAGCGGAACGAGTGAAGCGGATAGTAATACAACCGTTGGCTCCGCCAAGGTCGGCAGCTATCTGCCGAACCAGTGGGGGCTGTATGATATGCACGGCAACGTATCGGAATGGTGCTTGGACCGGTGGCAGAACGACTTGGGCAGTTCAGACCAGATCGATCCACCAGGTGCTGCCAGCGAGTTCCACCTCGTCCTCCGGGGCGGCTGCTGGAACTACTCCGCAGGCTACTGCCGTTCTGCGTACCGCTACATGAACTCGCCGTCGTCCCGGGGCAGCAATCTGGGCTTTCGCCTCGTGAGGATGGTTCCTTAGTCCTTGCCGTCTATTTCGCCGTGTTGATTAGTCGGCTGTTTGACTGCAAAACGGTGACTTTGAAAACGGAGGCAATTTCAGCGTACTTTACTGGTGTACAGCCGCTGGAAAGTGCATTGCAAACAAAGATATGGATACGATAAATTCAACTGACAGGGTTGCCCTATGAGAACCAATTTGACGCTATGTGTACTGACGCTGGTGGCTGCGCTGATGATGTTGGCGGGGGGAGAAACTGCCCGCGCCAGTACGCATTCGGCCACCTCCGGCCTGTTTACGGTGGATACGCGGGACGCGCTCAACTCGCACAGCGCGGTGTCCGGCCTGTTTACGGTAGATACGCGGGACACGTCCAACTCTCATAGCGCAGTGTCCGGCCTGTTTACGGTGGATACGCGGGACACGTCCAACTCGCACAGCGCGGTGTCCGGCCTGTTTACGGTGGATACGCGGGGCACCACGCTGTTGGTGACTCCTGTGGCGGGTCAGGGGAAGACGTATGGCGATGCCGAACCGGTACTGCGTTATACAGTAGCCGGCGCGATTGAAGGCGAGACGCCAGGGTTCACCGGTTCGCTAAGTCGCACTAAGGGCGAAACCGTCGGAACGTATGAGATTAACCAAGGCAATCTGACTTTGGCCGACAATGGTGCTTTCCTGGCCGCCAATTACACCCTGGCTTTCACCAAAGGAGTGACTTTCGCGATCAATAAAGCGACTGCTGCCATCACCTGGGCGGCGCCGGCTCCGATCATCACAGGCATAAAGCTGTCGGCAAGGCAGCTGAATGCTGTCGCCAACACTCCCGGCACCTTCAGCTACAACCCGTCCGCCGGGACAGAGTTGGCGGTAGGCGAGCATGTGTTGAAGGTTGAATTTACGCCTGACGATGCAATCAATTGGGCCTCGGCAGATGCCGAGGTCGAACTGCGTGTCGTGGCTGGCACGGTGATGTGGCTGACTGTTGCCCCAGACGGCGGCGAAGATGCAATCACCCTTGCTTTCGGGGAGACTGAAACGGCCGCTTTGGCCGAAGATGAGTTTGATGTTGCGGCCATTCCTGGGCAAAGAGCGAGCCTGTGCAGCCTGCCCATGTCTGCTTCCGGCGATCGTCAGTTGCTCCACGATTTCAGGCCGCTTCCCGGCGAAAACGGCATCACCCGCTGGCGACTCGTAATCGCTGAATCGGGTCTCTTGGGCTGGGACATCAGCGCCGCGAATCAGGCCAGGGAGCTCTATCTGCAACAGATTATCGACGAACAGCCCGTCGGCTATTCCATTGACATGCGGAAGACTTCCTCGACAGCCGTCAGCAGCGGCTCTGTCTATGAAATCGCCTACGCTCCCGCGACAGAAGCCCGCATGACCTTGACGCAAGGGTGGAATTTCATTGGCTGCCCAGTCATGTACACGCAACTCGCATGGGAGGAGTTGCTGGCCAGCCTCATCCATTCCTCTGGCAACCGGCAAGTTCTCTGGTATTGGAAAAACGGCCGTTATAAGATTTGGCCGGACAATGAACCGTTAAGCCCTGAGGTTGGCTATTTTTTCTACAGCCATAATCAACCCAGCTCCATTGACATCAACGGTATCAAGGCGGATGCTGTCATGCTGCTTCAACCGGGATGGAACCTCATCAGTCCGCCGGATGACTGCGCCATGCCAGCAGAGGGCATTGTCAGCCGGGCATGGCAGTTAAACGGCGGCGCGTACCAGTTTGTGGCCCCTGGAGGCATCCTGAAAGCAGGCTGCAGTTACTGGATTTTTGTCAATTCAGCCGAACCGTTCATGGTTAATTTTGCCAACTGAAATATTTAACAAGAGGTCTTTGTGATGCAGAACAAAAAAAACTGGTTATCGTATGTTTTTGTGTTTGGCCTGCTGCTTGCGTTGTCAGTCCAGGGTGCTCCAATTGTCTCGAACGTCGTGGGTGCGCAGCGTGCGGGGACGAAGCTGGTTGACATCACCTACGATCTGACGGATGCTGAGCATGCCACATTAACCGTGACCATCCGGATTTCCAAGGATGCCGGCGCCTCCTGGGATGTGCCTTGCGCGAGTGTGTCGG
>JAAZLY010000043.1 GCA_012799115.1 Bacillota bacterium | reverse complement strand
GGCCTCTCTGGCTTCTACTACCATCTCCGTGGAGTGGGGCAAAGGGTCGATGGCTACCGCCTGCAAAACTTCCTAGTAGGCCCTCCAGTCATCCTGCCCCTCCTGATCACAGCCCTCAGCTCCTTGGGACTCCTAGCAGTCTATTGGGGTGGCATCGTATGAATCGTATGAAAAGACAAGAGGAACTGTACCCCGACTACGATGTTCTATCCCTACAAGACGAGTGGGATGATCATACCAGAAGTATTGTCACAGAGCGGCTCGGACCCTTCCGGTTTACACTGCTATCTGAATGGGAACAGGAGATGATCAAGGTCATTGCCAGTCACTTAGCCTATGACGAGCGGGATGAAGTCTTGACCTGGGTTGCCGCCCATGTCGATCAAGAGCTCGTTCAGCCCTTTGGCGAGTCCCGGCGTAAACCAAACACTCCTCCCCGCAGTACTCTGATTCGAGAAGGCCTGAAAGCCCTAGACAACTGGGCCAAATCAACTCACTACAAAGCCTTTCTCCATATCAAACCGGATCAGCAACTTCAGATCCTCCGCTCCCTAGAGCTCGGGAGTTTAGCCCAAGAAAACACCTGGGATACAAAACTCCAAAAGGAACTCTTCCAGAAACTACTGGGCTTGATCATCTCCGCTTACTACTCTCACCCTTGGGTCTGGTCAGAAATCGGGTATGGCGGACCAGCCTATCCCCGGGGTTATGTCAGGGTCGAACTAGGTCTCACGGATCCTTGGGAACCAAAAAGCCCGGCAGAGGGAAAGGGGGAGAGCTGATGAAGGATCGTAGGTTTGCAGATCAAGAAGTGGATGTTGTCATCGTGGGCTTGGGAGCAGCTGGCGGCGTTTTACTACGGGACTTGGCCAAGGCTGGTTTTGATGTTGTAGGAATTGAAGCAGGTCCTTTCTGGGATCCAGCCAAGGACTTTGCCAGTGATGAGCTCCACGCACGCACCCTAGCCTGGAACGACACTCGCCTTTCGACCGGCCCAGATGCTTTGCAATTTGGTGCCAACAACTCAGGCCGAGGTGTAGGTGGAGGAACCGTCCACTTCACCGGCGTATTCTATCGTTTCCATCCCAGTGATTTCAAGGTGCGCACCTTGGATGCTGTGGCAGAAGATTGGCCCATTACCTATGAAGATCTAGCACCTCATTATGCCAAGATTGAGGCAGAGATTAAGGTAAGCGGACCTCGTCATTTCCCCTGGGGTGCCTTTCAAGGCCCCTATCCCTATCCGGAGCGGGAACCCATCAGTGCCAATGCCCAGGTCTTTCGGAAGGGTTGTGAGAAGCTCGGGATCCGCAGTACCGTCGCGCCCTTGGCCATTCTCTCGGCGCCCTTTGATGGTCGTCCTCCATGCATCAATCGTGGGTTTTGTAACCAGGGCTGTTTACCCAATGCCAAATTCTCAACCCTGATCCACCACATTCCAGAGGCCATGGCCCACGGTGCCGAAGTTCTTTCGGACTGCATGGTTACCCGAATTCTGGTGAATAAGAGGGGAAAGGTGACGGGCGTGGAGTTTAGTCATGATGGTGCCTCCTATGAGCAGAAGGCTAAAGTCGTGATCGTTTCGGCATTTGTGGTGGAAACTCCAAGGCTACTCCTAAACTCAGCTTGCCCTCAGTATCCCGATGGTTTGGCCAATAGTAGTGGTCTGGTGGGGAAGTATGTGATGCCCCATAGTGGTCACGATGTCTACGCCAAGTTTGACGAGCCGATCCGCCTTTACAAGGGAACTCCAGTCTTGGCCGTGAGCCAGGACTTCTATGAAACGGATCCGAACCGGGATTTTGTCCGTGGCTATTCCCTCAATGCCCATGGCAGTAGACCCGTTTCCATGGCCAGTATGGCTGCGACCAATGCAGGACTCTGGGGTAAGGACTTACACGATATCATGCGAGACTACAACTACTATGCCCGGATTACTTTGGTGGGGGAAGTCTTGCCGGCCAGGGAAAACTCTGTCACCCTCAGTGATGAAAAGGATGAGTATGGAATACCCCGGGCTCAGGTGTACTTTAGTTACGGGGAAAATGATCGTAAGCTGATTGCCCATGGCGTCGAAACCTGCAATCAGATCTTGGAGGCGGCTGGAGGGAAGAGGGCGTTTGTGGTACCAGATAGTGCCCACTTTATGGGAGGCTGCCGAATGGGTAAGGATCCCAAACATTCGGTGGTCAATGAATACTGCCAAAGCCACGATCTACCCAATCTCTATGTCTGCGATGCCTCTGTCTTTGTCACGTCAGGGGGTGGAAATCCTACGGAAACAGTGATGGCCATCGCTTCTCGCACGGCTGATCACTTGATTCGCCAGAGAGGGAAGG
>JAAZLY010000005.1 GCA_012799115.1 Bacillota bacterium | reverse complement strand
ATCTATTATAAGTAACAAAAAAAGGGATGTCAAGAAAAGGACAACCCCTTAAATTCCCGTGTTTTGGAAAAAACACAGATTAAAGTCAACGGCGGCTAGACAGCGTTAAGCATTTCCCTACGAGGCGAAAAACCAATGGAATCAAGCATCTGATTGTAATCATCTGGTGTAATCTCAGCCAAAGGCTTTTCTAAGAGAGCTACGATCAGTGCTTCCATAACATTTGTGCCAAAGGATCGTCCAGCAATGTTCGGCGTTGTAGTAATTAGCTCCCGCACATGTCGTTCCCGCAGAAACTCGATATCATCAGCAGTGATGGTATTGGTGATCAAGGTCTTGCCACTCAAGTCATCCGGCATATATTTGCGAATCATGTGGTAGTCGCCAGCAATGACGTCCGCCCACGCATAGTACTGAGCGTACTTTTTCTTGTTAGGAGCATCCTCCTGCTTTGAACCAGTCGGATACAACCAAGTAAAAGGAAGTTGCACGGCAAGGGGCGCTAACATCGATACCACGGTCTCCAATGCTTTCAGCCTATAAATCGGCCAAGGAACACCTAAGGCAAACATGAGATCCCCATACAAGACCTCACTCCCCGTATCTTGCAGTGCTTGAGCCATGCCAAAGCGATCAACAGCGCAGGTGAGTAAGACACGTTTGCCGCGAAACATGGCATCGCTCTGCCTCGCCAAGTCCAAGATCGTTCTTCGCTCCAGGGTATTCTTCAGACCGGAGCCATCGACCATGGGCGTCGTCTGTGCGGCTCGATAAATCTTCTTCGCTTCACGCAAGATATAGCGTTTGTTCCCGCCTTGCAGATACAAGTCAATGCCGCCCATGCCGAAGGCTGCTACCTTGCCATCTAGTTCCCTGATGAGTGCGATAGCCTTTTGCATATCGCCATCGGTCCCAATTCTTTCAATGGAGAACTCTTTCCCGCAGACAGTGACCACTGCCTTGCTATCCCTTTGAGACGAGCCAATACTAACACTCACTATCCGTCTCATCGTTACTCCCCTTTAACCGATATAATGAGGTCTCTAAGCTTCTGGGGGTTCAAGTAGTAGTCTTCTTCAATAGGAGATTCGCCAATCAAGACCCCTACCACTTTCTCCCCAACAATGGCCTCCGCCAGGCGAATGCGCATGTCTGAACCTATCATAATCACGTGATCATATTCGCTCATCTCTAACATCAGTTGCATCAGCCAGTTCAAGAGAGTCTTACCATCGTGAGACTCGATCAGCTCCCAGCGCTCTGCATCATTCATCAACAGCGAATACTCGACTCCCAATTCCTGACAAACACTTGTCAACTCTGCTGTGTTTGCCAAAGGAAACCCAATGATCGCCATACTACCGCCCTTACGCACTTCAGCCAAGGTCTCTAGACGGGAGACAAAAGAACGATCGCACCCAACCCTGTTAGCTACCTCTTGCTGAGACAGCCCTGACACTCGTAGTTGAAAAATGCGATCAATCGTCCGCTCGAGCTTGATGCGATTTAGAAGCTTATCGCCAATGCGGAAGAAACCACTCACTCCATCACCGCCACTGTGCACATTATGTTCACAGCCATTATATCACGGTGAAGAAAAACCTACAACAATTGTTTCAAGACCGTCTCCATGCCACTTGCGGTCGTAGTAGTGTTAATCATACGCCTTGCTTCAGCGGAGTGGGGGACTCCCTTGAGATACCACGCCAAATGGGGACGCATTTCTCGCACTGCTTGCAGCTCGCCATCGTATTCCACCTTCATCTGCAAGTGCCTTATAGCCAGGTCAATCCGCTCCTCGAGGCTAGGGTCTGGCAAGATGACCCGATCATCGATATAGGCCTTTATCTGACGGAAGATCCAAGGATTTCCTTGGGCCCCGCGGCCTATGGCGATGTGATCACAGTTCGTTTGATCAAGAAGCTGCTTGGCCAGTTGGGGCGAAAAAACATCCCCATTGCCCACAATGGGAAAATCCGCACCAGTTGCTTCCTTAATCTTTGCGATCCAATCCCAGTTTGCCTGACCCGAATAGAACTGCTCTCTGGTGCGTCCGTGAACTGTAATCCAATGTACTCCGGCTTCACGCAAGCATCTAGATACCTCGACGCAGTTAATGCTATCTTGATCCCATCCCAAGCGTATCTTCGCGGTTACTGGAATGGAGACCGCCTTAACCACTTCAGCCGCAATCTTTCCTAACAGCTTCACGTCTTTCATGAGAGCTGCTCCGTCACCATTTTTCACGATCTTCGGCGTCGGGCAACCAAAGTTCAAATCAATCATCTCAGGGGCCACCGTATCAACGACTATTCTTGCTGCCTCGGCACAAACCCGGGGGTCATGGCCAAAGATTTGAATCGCAGTAGGCCGCTCTAAGTCTGATAGGGCAAGCATCTTTATGGTCTTGCGATTCTCGTAAACAAGTGCCTGCGCCGATACCATCTCGCTGACAACCAAGTCTGCACCGTATTCTCGCGCCAAGATACGAAAGGGCAAATCGGTCACGCCCGCCATGGGGGCCAAAAAAACACCCATCGTTTACCTCCTCTAGCTTTCAACAAAAAAAGCAGGGTTTCCCCTGCCTTTCGCTATCGCTCGCTTAGTTCTTTTCCTTCATATTGTACTTGGTAAGGAAACGCTCTACGCGACCACCAGTGGTGCTCAACGTCTGCCTTTGTCCAGTATAGAAGGGGTGACATTTGGAACACACTTCCACTTTGATTTCCTTCTTAGTGGACCCAGTCTCAAAAGTCTCTCCACAGGAGCAAGTCACTACGCACGTTTCGTACTTTGGATGTATATCAGCTTTCATGTTCTCATTCACCTCACTAACTTTACTGGCTGAACCAAAAAACATTATAACATAATCCAGTTACTCTTGGCAATTAGAGAAACCAATTATTTCAGATATGTTTGGGGATTCACAGGATTGTTGCGGTAACGAATCTCGAAGTGGACATGGGGACCAGTGGAAACTCCTGTATTACCGCTATAAGCCACTGTTTCTCCTCGCGAAACCCTCTGCCCAACTTTAACATTCAGGCGGGAGTTGTGAGCATAACGAGTTTCAATTCCGTTACCATGATCAATAATGACCAAAATGCCATAGCCGCCATTCCAACCTGCAAAGGTAACCCGCCCATCTGCTGCCGCCTTCACATGAGTACCTGTGGAGACTGCTAGGTCAAGACCATTATGCATTCTACCCCATCGTGGACCAAACGCAGAGGAAATCCTTCCCCTTACCGGCCAATCAAAGGCCTTTTGCAGCTGTCCGTTGACAAGAAGAACGTCACGTGGTCTGAGCTGAGTAGCCCCGGGGATCACGATTTTCATGTTCGGTTGAATACGGCTGGGATCACTAATTTCATTTACTCTCGTAATCTCATCTACCGGAACATTGTAACGTTCGGAAATCTCCCAGAGACTCTCACCTGAAGCGATTTGATGCAATACCCCATTTACGGATGGAATCTGCAACTCCTGACCGATAGAGAGATAATTCTTGTTCCTCAAATCGTTTGCTGATGAAATCGTATCAACAGAAACCCCATACGCCAGTGCGATATCCCACAAAGTCTCCCCTGAGCGAACCTTGTGCACAAAGATAGGGGCCTTTTCTTGTTTCGTTTCTGGCTTCTTTTCCTCCACAACTTGGGGAGGCTGCGAAACAGGAACAGGCGCCTCGACTCGGGCCACCGCCTCCGGAACTTCAAGTGTCTCGGTCCCGTCCGCTAGTAGTGTTTCTACTGACGTTTCGGTTTCGATTTCAATTGTTACATCTGCTACCGAATCTGCTACCGAGTCTTCACCTGCGGTCACAACCGCCAGTCTCGTTTGCTCAAAGTCCAACATTTCTATGGGACCATACTCGGGATTTCCCGAGGCAATTGTCGTTGTTTTGTCGAAGTTAGCTTCGGCATGGAAGGTCGTTTGCAGGGTCGGAAGTTCTTCTCGGGAAGGATTAACGTCTTGTCTTACGAGATCACTATCAAGATAAGCGAAGTCCTCTAATAGATAGTCATCTACATTAATGTAGATTAGACTATCCAAGTCCCAGTCACTTCCACCAATATGCATTCGGGTATCCACTTGGCCCAGAATACCGAAGCTGAAGATGACTGCAAATATCAACAGTACAAACCCCCGACTGCGGATCAACCGCCTCCACATGTTAAATCCTCCCTCGCTCGACTGACAATAACCTAATCTGTACATTTCGACGCGTTCTAAAAATATCCTTTTACTTATTCCGAACATTTTCAGCAAAAGTTGATGTAGTAATCAGTTCCAATAGCTCTGCATTGTTCTTGGTGTTGGTCACTCGATCCATCACCAAATCCAAGGTTTCAGCAGTTCCCAGCGAACCCATGGCCTTACGCAACACCCAGGTTGCATCCAACTCTTCAGGCGAAAGAAGCAACTCTTCACGCCTCGTACCAGAGCGATAGATATCGATCGCGGGAAAGACACGGCGCTCAGCCAGTTTGCGATCCAGATGTAGCTCCATGTTGCCCGTACCCTTAAACTCTTCGTAGATCACATCGTCCATACGACTGCCAGTTTCAACTAAAGCAGTGGCTAAAATTGTTAAACTTCCCTGCTCCTCCAACTTCCGCGCAGCGCCAAAAAAGCGTTTGGGGCGATGAAGGGCGGCAGGATCAACGCCACCAGACAAAGTACGACCGCTCGGGGGAACGATCAAATTATGAGCTCGAGCTAGACGAGTGATACTATCCAAGAGAATGACCACGTCCTTGCCCGACTCCACCAGGCTTTTCGCACGTGCTAGAACGATATCAGCGACCCGAACGTGATTCTCCGGCGGCAGATCAAACGTAGAACTAATGACCTCGCCGTTGACGGAGCGTTGCATGTCTGTAACTTCCTCAGGTCGTTCATCGATCAAGAGCACAATGATCTCAATATCGGGATGATTATCAGCAATAGCATTGGCTAACATTTTCAGCATGGTTGTTTTGCCGGCTTTGGGCGGCGAGACTATGAGGCCCCTTTGACCCAACCCTAATGGAGATAATATATCCATTAATCGCATGGAATAATTCGTAGGGGTCGTTTCTAGGTGCAGACGTTGGTTAGGATAAATGGGGGTCAAATCGTCAAAATACGGCCGTTTAGATGCTAGCTCTGGGTCGGATAAGTTGATAGCCAGCACACGAAGTAAGGCGAAGTAGCGTTCTCCATCCTTTGGCGGCCGTACCTGCCCCAAAATTTCGTCTCCGGTACGCATGGAAAACCGCCTAATCTGCGAGGGTGAAACATATACATCATCGGAGCTGGGCGTATAATTGTCGACCCGGAGAAATCCATAGCCTTCCGATGTGATTTCTAGTATACCACTAATGAAGAGAAGATTTTCTTTCGTTGTTTCATATTTCAAGATCTCGATAATCAGATCCTTCTTACGCAAGCGCTTGAATCCTGATACCCCCAAGTTTTTCGCCAAATCCTGCAACTCGACGGAGGTCTTAGATTCTAATTCTGCAATATTCAAGCATCCACCACCTCAAAAAGGGGAAGGTATTGCCTTCCCCCCAATTTACTTAAGCCCGTCCGGCTGAACCGAACAGTCTCATTTTTGCTCTCGCTACTTCCTTCATAGCTGCCTTGGCTGGTCCTAAGATCTTTCTAGGATCAATCTCACCAGGTTTCTCAGCTAAAAGTTCTTTAATGGCCTGAGAGAACGCTACCCTGAGATCGGTATCAATGTTAATCTTCGTGATGCCATAGGGAACGGCCTTACGAATCTGCTCATCGCTGATACCTGAAGCACCGTGTAGTACCAAGGGTACATCAGTCATGGAAGCAATCTCTTCGAGGCGTCCAAACGCTAGCTTGGGTTCGCCTTTGTACAATCCATGGGCGGTCCCAATCGCAATGGCCAATGCATCTACGTTGGTCCGTTCCACGAACTCTGCGGCTTCCTTCGGGTCGGTAAAGGAGGCATCTTTCTCATCAACAACGATGTCATCTTCAACACCGCCGATTTTTCCGAGTTCAGCTTCTACCGAAACTCCATTGGGATGCGCCACTTCTACAACCTTCTGGGTTATCGCGATATTGTCTTCAAAAGAGAGCTGCGATCCATCAATCATCACTGCCGAAAAACCATGGCGTACACATTGTACTGCTTGGGTAAAGCTTGTTCCATGGTCAAGATTAAGGGCCACAGGAACCTTTGCCTTTTCTGCTGCTATACGAGCCATGCCCGCAATGTACTCAATACCTGCGTACTTAATTCCGCCTTGGCTCGCTTGGAGAAATACAGGAGAATTCTCTTCCTCAGCAGCCTCAATAATTGCTTGGAGGATCTCCATATTATTGAGGTTAAACGCTCCTACAGCATAACCACCCTTCTTTGCTGCTTGAAATAACTCGCTACCGCTAATTAACATTTTGACAGCCTCCTCTAGATAAAAAATTACGTCAATGGTTTCAACCATTCGCCCAAAAACAGCGATGTGCATGGTTCCATCACAATTTCATCGACCCGTGCAATCCTCTCTTGATGTTGCCGGGTACTGGCACCAATCTTCACCACACTACCGCAGTAGGCACACACTAACTCAACCTGGTCGAAGTAGACATCGATCCCGATAGACGAATGGTCACACTCGCAACGGATCTTGTCCCGAGCGGCCAGATCTTCTAGAGTCGTCAGTATGTCTCGCATGACAGTCGGATTGGCGAAATCATTGGACTCCAAGAATAGCTCCGCTGGACCAGTCAGGATAATCTCCTCAACACTAGCAGGATCGCCTAAATATCCGAGGCCTTGACCACTAATGGGAGATAAAAGGTGAATCAGAGGCATACCAAAGAACTGGCGCCTAGGCAATAATATCCGGGCCCGATCACCCTCTATGCTGAGAACATCTAACTCGAAATGTTTGTTTAGTCTGCGCAAATGACCCTGGGAGAAACCACAGTCACACGTCAACTGTAGTGATTTCTGGGAAATGGAGAAAAGTGAAAATCTATGTTGTTGAATTCCTTGGCAAGCAGGACAGGTCAGCGCAATCGTCCTCTCGCTGTTTACAATCACGGAAATTCCTCCTATCGCGAGTATAGTTCGCCAAGGAGAAGGAATTTCCTTTGAAATCATTTTAGATTCCCAAATATATCGTAAGCAACGAGGACACCGTCCTCTTCGCTCACATAGTAGTTTGCCAAGACATAAGCAACACGTCCATGCCCGTTGACCCAACAAAGGGCATCTTGAAACGCCTCGGAGGTGATGGGACGCAGTGAATCCAGGCTCGTAGGAGTTCCAAAACGTAGAATCTGACAACCCGATTCCAGGACGTAAATGCTTCGTTCACCGCTCACGTCCAATAGAATTTTATGCTCCTCTGGAAAAACCTGCAACACGTCGCCATGGACCATTTTCCATCCGTTAACCTGCCCGTGGGCGGTTGCTGTAACTAAAAGCATCAGACCAAGAATCGAGATAAGCCGTATTATTCGCAATAACATGGCGCAAACCCCCTTTTAAAAAGAGTATGCGCCGAATTATTCCATCTATTCAAAATTCTGGAATTCTAGTTTCCTTTGCGAAAATCGTCCGGGGAAAGGTCCTTCAAGAACGAACGAAACTGTTCCATCTCAGGGTCGTCTTCGCCAGGAATGGCCATGGCATAAGGGGCAATCTTCTCGTCCACGAAAATCGGTGCTCCGGCACGCAAAGCCAAAGCGATAGCATCGCTCGGACGCGCATCGATGCGTAACGTCCTCCCTTGCTGGACGAGGCATACTTCTGCGTAGTAGACATCGTCCGTTAGGTCCGTAATGACAATCCGATCAACCGTCGCACCCAAGGCCAAAACAGTACTTAACAAGAGATCATGAGTTAATGGCCTTGACGTCTCCACGTTTTCAAGGACGACTGCTATCGCATTGGCCTCAGCTGGACCAATAACAAGAGGAACATAGGATTCTTCTCTTTCATCGGTGAGTATCACAACTGGAAGTAAGGTTTCGCGATCGATCCCAACAGCTTTCACATTCATTCGAAGCATAATCACACCTCCAGGTATCAGAGAATCAAAGCGTTCCCAGGATGGCCGAAATAAAGCTTACAAATAGCGGATGTGGGTTTGTGGGTCTAGACTTGAATTCGGGTTGGAACAATGTGCCTACAAACCAAGGATGATCCTTCAACTCAATAATCTCCGTCAACTGCCCGTCGGGCGAGGTTCCTGCCACTCGCATCCCAGCATTCACTAAGGAGTCGAGGTATTCGTGGTTTAGTTCATAGCGATGACGATGGCGTTCATGTACAAGCGTCTCTTGATACGCCTTCGCACTCACTGTTCCTTCTACAATCTGGCAAGGAAAGGCTCCTAAGCGCATCGTTCCGCCCAGACCCGTAACCTCAGGATGGCCCGGTCTAAAACCAATGACAGGATGCTGACAGCTTCCAAACTCCACGCTGCCTGCATTCTCAAGCTTGGCAACATTTCTAGCAAACTCAATCACCGCACACTGCATCCCCAGGGAGATCCCGAAATAGGGAATCCTGTTCTCTCTGGCATACTTTGCCGCCATGATCTTTCCTTCCACACCACGGGAACCAAATCCTCCTGGAATCAAAATCCCATCGAGATCCTGGAGTTGATCACAACAACCCTCTTCTAACTCTTCCGCTTCAATCCATCTTAGTTCAACATGGGTGCCCTGGGCAAATCCTGCATGACGTAAGGATTCAGCGACACTTAAGTACGAATCGGGGAGCGTCACGTATTTTCCGACAATGCCAATCTTAACACGGCGAGTTAGTCCCTTAATGGATGCCACAAGGTCCCGCCATTGGCTCAGATCTGCCTCCCCGGCATCTAGGTTTAGCTTTTCCAAAACAATTTCGTCTAAGCGACTTTCAGCAAAACACAGAGGTACCTCATAGATGCTGTCCACATCCGTATTGGGAATTACCGCCTCATCATCAATATCGCAGAACAGAGCAATCTTAGCCCGCAGATCCTCGGTCACTTCCTGCTCGCTCCGACAAACAATGACATCAGGTCTAATACCGATGGAACGCAGTTCTTTCACACTATGCTGTGTGGGTTTGGTCTTCAACTCTTGCGCCGCAGCAATATACGGAATCAGAGTAACATGAATGTATAGGCACGAGTCCCTTTCTAGTTCGTTTCTCATCTGCCGAATGGCCTCGAGGAAGGGAAGGCTTTCAATGTCTCCAACTGTTCCGCCGATCTCGACTAAGATCACATCAGCGCCGCTATCTTGTGCAACAGCGTGAATGCGGTTCTTAATATCATTGGTCACATGAGGAATCACTTGAACAGTTCCTCCGTTAAACTCACCCTTACGTTCCCGGGAAAGAATGGACCAGTAAATCTGCCCTGTACTTACATTACTCCTTTTTGTCAGGTTTGTGTCAATAAAGCGTTCATAGTGTCCCAGGTCAAGATCGCATTGTCCACCGTCTTCGGTGACAAAAACCTCTCCATGCTGCAAAGGGCTCATGTTTCCCGGATCCATATTCAAGTACGGATCCAGCTTCAGTACACTAACTCCCAGGCCTCTACTCTTAAGCAGCCTGCCCAGCGAAGCTACTGTAATGCCTTTGCCAAGACTGGAGACTACACCACCTGTGACAAAAATAAACTTGCTCACTCTTTGTCCTCCCCTTCAACATCTACCGAATTATCCTGTTCTTCTGCTTCATACTTGGCCATCATTTCGTGATAAAAACTGTTCTGTACGATTCCCAGGAAACTAGCAACAAAGATCAAAAGCGGCGCAGCAAACACGACGCTGAGGACCACTACTAGTGCACTCAGAACCAATAATACCAAAGTTGGTAAAGGATTATCCAGGACGATCAGAGCCGCTCTCTTTAGCGTCTTGAGCACGCCAATATCTTGGTTGATCAAGAAAGGAAAGGCAAACTGATGCAGGGCAAGCCAAAAAATAATTCCCCAAACCCAAAGCCCAGACAAAATCATGAACAACGTAGTTGGATAGTTTTGACTAAACCACATGTTGAAGATCAAGAGTAGAAGACCTAGGATGGCCAGGGCCATCAAGATTGTGCCTCGTAGCCAGTAGCGTTTAAAACCTTCCCATAGATCCCTTAGGCTGGTATCTTCACCCATCATGACGCGATTCATCCGGTAATGCACAGCACCAGTGGCACCGCCCATGGTGACTAGACCGATAACAATAGCCAGAATGAAAAACACATCTGTCTGAAGGAAAGGTAGGTAGGAAAATGCTAACATCGGTGCAAAACCAACGGCGAACCAGATCAAGTTGGTCAACATTACCTTTCCGATATGCTCGTAACTGAGTTTAAATGCTCGTAGATACGTCCGCCAACTTTGGCCAAAACTCATCATTCACCCTCCTCACATTTGCTCAGGAGCGTCCACACCCAAAATCCCCAAGACCTTTTGTAGTACACTCCTCACCTGCGTCACCAACACTAACCGAGCGTCTCGCACAGGTTCTGCTTCGCCCAGAATATGGCAGTGGGTGTAAAAGGAATGGAACAGGCTAGCCAAGTCTAGGGCATAAGGTGTGATCCGTTGAGGAGCGCGTTCGAGTGCTGCCGTCAGCAGCTCTTCGGGCAGAGCGGCTAGTTGCTTGATTAAGGCATGTTCTGCTTCATGTGCCAACAAGCTCAAGTCGACTTGATCAGACTTGGGCAAATCCACACCCATCTCCCTACCCTGCCGCAAGATACTGCAAATGCGTGCATGAGCATACTGCACGTAGAAAACGGGGTTTTCATTGGATTGTTCAACGGCTAGATCCAGGTCAAAATCCAAATGGCTTTCTGGACTCCGATTCAGGAAGAAGAAACGTGCCGCATCCTTACCCACTTCGTCCACCAAATCTTCCATAGTGATGAACTCACCAGCTCGTTTTGACATCTTGACTTGCTCTCCATTGCGGAGTAACGCAACATACTGGAGTATCAAGACCTCAAGTGTGTCCTCGCTGTAGCCTAAGGCTTGAATGGCTGCTTTCATCCGACCAATATACCCATGATGGTCAGGTCCCCAGATGTCGATCAGCCTTGTGAAGCCGCGTTTGAGTTTATCATGGTGGTATGCAATATCTGCGGTTACATAGGTATAGGAACCGTCACTCTTCACGATCACCCGATCCTTGTCATCGCCAAAATCGGTTGATCGGAACCAAAGGGCATCTTCTGCTTCGAACAATAAGCCCCGATTCTCTAGGAAGGATATAGCTTCTTTGAGAGCACCTGCTGAGTGCAAGTCACGCTCCCTGAACCAGAGGTCAAACTCAACCCCATAACGCTTCAGATCTGCCTTCTGGGCCTCTACCATTTGATCGGTTCCCCAGCGCTTACAAAAGGCCAGCCGTTCCTCTAGAGACATCTCACCTAGGTGAGGATGTTCACGGTCCAAAACCTCTGCCAAGTCAGTGACATAGGATGCTGGATAGCCGTCTTCGGGGAACGGATACTCCGGATTTCTCAATTGCTGGTAGCGTGCCTCAAGGGATCGGGCAAAGACATCCGCCTGGTTACCTGCGTCGTTAACGTAGAACTCTGTGCCCACGGTGTAGCCTGCTGCCCGGAAGAGACGAGCAAGCGTATCGCCGACTGCAGCGGCTCGAGCATTCACCACATTCATCGGACCGACAGGATTGGCACTCACAAACTCCAAAAGGATCTTCTCACCTGCGCCATGGGTTGAGTCTCCATATGTTTGACCCTGCTTTTCAATGGCTCGAATGGTCTCGAAAAGCCAGTCATCGCTCAAAAAGAAATTAATAAAACCAGGACCAGCTACTTCCACGTCTCGAATAAAACTGCCTGCAGGCAGATGGCTCACAATGATCTGAGCAACCTCCCGGGGCGCCTTCCTCGCCAACTTGGCGGTCACCAAGGCGATATTCGATGCAAAGTCTCCGTGGTCAGTATCCCGCGGTACCTCTAAACCTATTTCAGGCACAGAAGCAAGCTCGAGCTCGCCGCCTGCTTGTGCGGCCTCAATGGCTGCCTGGATCGCAGAGCGTAACTGCTCCTTTTGCTTTGAAACAACGCTCATCGCTATTCCTCCCTAACTAAAGAAACTCCCCCGTAGGAAATCCTACAGGGGAAAAAATCGGTCGTGCACTTCGCTGCTTGCACTAACCATTCTCAGTTAGTATACCATTAGTACTGAGAATAGACAACCAGCTTTTTGTCGCTTCTTAGAATAGGCCAGTAATGTTGCCATCGGCATCGATGTCCACATGTTCAGCTGCCGGTGTAGAAGGAAGCCCTGGCATAGTCATGATATCACCAGCAAGACAGACTAGGAAGCCTGCACCGAGTGACGGTCTGACATCAGTAATGGTCAATGTCCAGCCTGTTGGGGCACCCTTCAGTTTGGGATCATCAGAGATGGAGTGCTGCGTCTTTGCCACACATACTGGTAACTCACCGTAACCAAGGCGGGTCAAGTCGCGTATCGAGCGTTCGGCCTTGGGCGCATAGGTGACACCATCGGCTCCGTAGATTTCCTTGGCCAATGTCTCAAGTTTCGTCTTGATTGGTGATTTCCAATCATAGATAGGTTTGAAGTTCGGCTCTTCTGTTTCTAGAACTTCCAAGACAGCCTTAGCAAATTCTGCTCCACCAGGTCCGCCGTCAACGACTACCTTCGAAACAGCCCACTTAACGCCAAGCTTGTCACAATGACGTTGTACAAGTTCTAACTCTTCTGGAGCATCTGTTGGGAACTGGTTAATGGCAACTACGATGGGCAAACCAAACTTCTTGATATTCTCTACATGCTTATCGAGGTTAACTAGACCCTTCTCCAAAGCAGGCAGATTTGTCAGTTTTACATCTTCTTTCGCTACACCACCGTGCATGTTCAAGGCACGTACAGAAACTACAATAACTGCAACGTCAGGAGTTAATCCAGAATAGCCATGGACGATGTCGAAGAACTTCTCTGCGCCCAAGTCAGCGGCAAACCCACCCTCAGTTACGACATAGTCAGCTAACTTGAGAGCCATCCGAGTTGCAATGATACTGTTGTTACCGTGGGCGATATTAGCAAAGGGACCGCCGTGAACAAAGGCAGGTTGCCCTTCTAGAGTCTGAACCAAGTTAGGTTTAATGGCATCCTTCATGATTACTGCCATTGCACCTTGTGCCTTAAGATCCTTGGCGTAAACAGGTTTACGGTCGTAGGTGTATCCTACAAGAATACGTCCGACCCTTTCTTTTAGATCCTGAAGGTCGGTAGCTAGGCACAAAATAGCCATGATTTCTGAGGCAACCGAAATATCAAAGCCTGCTTCACGTACATAACCATCACCAAGACCACCAAGTCCAATGACGATGTTACGTAATTGTCGATCATTCATATCCATAACCCGTCTAAATACGATACGCTTCGGGTCGATGTTTAGCTCATTGCCTTGGGCAATGTGGTTATCCAAAAGGGCCGCGAGAAGATTGTGAGCTGTGGTTACAGCATGAATATCTCCAGTAAAATGAAGGTTGATATCCTCCATGGGAACAACTTGAGCATATCCGCCGCCTGCTGCCCCACCCTTTACTCCGAAGGTGGGTCCGAGAGATGGTTCGCGAACGCAAGCCATAACGTTTTTCCCTAAGTGGCCTAGAGCCTGGGTTAAGCCGATCGTAGTTACGGTCTTACCTTCGCCAGCCGGTGTAGCAGTGATCGCAGTTGTGTAAATGAGTTTTCCGTTGGGGCGATCTTTGAGCCTGTCGTATACCTTGGTATCGACCTTCGCCTTATAGTTGCCGTACAACTCAACCTCTTCTGGCTTCAATCCGATTTGCTCCGCAATTTCTGCTATTGGGCGCAATTTCGCTTGTTGTGCAATGGCAATGTCACTAAGCATGAATAATCCCCCTATCTGTTATGTACCTACAGTGAATGTAGGCCTATTCCTAATCCGCTGAGCACCGCTTCTTTGATCGATTCCGAAACGGTAGGATGCGGATAAACTACCTCTGCCCACTGTTGCAGCGTCATCCCTTGTTCCAAACCTAAGACGGCTCCAGAAATCAACTCCGTAGCTTGAGGCCCAATAATATGTACACCACGTACAACACCATCGGCTGACGCTACAAACTTGACGAAACCAGAATCATCTCCGGCAATAACTGCCCTGGCATTTCCCTTCAAGGAGTACTTAGCAGTCACTACTTCTCCATACTGTTCCTTGGCCTTCGCCTCTGTTAGACCCACCGACGCGATTTCTGGCTTGGTATACACGCAGCCGGGTACAAACCACTCATTTCTACTAGACTCACCAGCCATGTAGTTCACCGCAGCCCAACCTTCTTCAAAGGCCAAGTGAGCGAGCTGGATACCGCCAATAATATCGCCAGCAGCATAGATGTGAGGTACTGAGGTCTGGAACTGTTCATTTACCTTGATATAGCCTCTAGGATCCACCTCTGCAGGGAAACCCTCTGGGAGAACTGGTTTACGGCCAACTGATACCAAGACCAGATCGGTTTCGATCTCCGCTGCCTTACCTTTTTGTTCCACTTCAACGACTACGTGATCCGACTCGTGGCGCATGTTTTGTACTTTAGCACCAGTCAACACCTTAATCTTCCGCTTCTTAAACTCACGCGTAAGCGTCTGACTGATCTCTCCGTCCTCCGGTGGTAAAATCTGCGGCATAAGTTCAACAATCGTTACCTTAACGCCGTAAGAGGCAAAAATCGTCGCAAACTCACAACCGATAACCCCCCCGCCGACAATGACTAGCGACTCTGGCAAGGATGGTCGATCAAGAAGTTGATCGCTGTCTATCACACGTTCGCCATCAATGGCAAGGTTAGGCAACTCAAAGGGAACTGTCCCTGTAGCTACGAGGATATGTTTCGCTTGGAAGGTCTCATCTCCCACTTGTACCTCGGTCGATGACAAAAAGCGAGCCTCCCCATGGACAACTCGTATTTCCTTCCTGTCTAAGAGAAATTGTAGCCCATCGACCATGCGCTTAACAATCTGATCCTTGGTTCCTACAACCTGTGCATAGTCTAGTTCCTGGACATCTACTGTTACCCCATGCGTCTTAGCGGTAGCAAGACTCTCGAAAAAATGGGCACTCTCTAACAGAGCTTTGGTAGGTATACAACCACGATTCAGGCAGGTGCCCCCTACACTCCGTTTTTCAATCACCACTACGCTCTTGCCCAGATGGCGAGCTCGAATGGCAGCAGAATACCCAGCGGGTCCTCCACCAATTACCAGAAGATCAATCTGTTGGGACAATGCGTCTCCTCCTTCAGAATCAATTCGGTGATACGCCTGGTACATAGTAAGCTAAACGCTGCAGTTCTAAGGACACATCTGTATCAACCACATGAACTGTATCAGGCGCATTGAGTTTGACAGGCGCAAAGTTCAAGATGCCCTGAATTCCGGCGTCAACAAATCGATTTACGACGTCTTGTGCACTTTGGGCTGGGACAGTGATAATCACAATCTTGAGTCCTTTCTCCTCAACCTGGCTCGGGATATCTTCTAAACCATAAACCGGAATTCCTTCCACGGATTTCCCGATTTTGGCTAAATCGCTATCGAAAAGGGCTACAAGCTCGAGATTAAAACTGGCATCTTCCGAAAACCGCCTTAAATGGTAGCGAGTCAGGGCAGAACCCAGACTTCCTACGCCCACCAAGGCCACGGGTAATTTCGTATCCAGATTAAGAATCTTGCGCAGTTCATCACGCAAGAATCCTATCTCATATCCTACACCTTGTTTGCCAAACTCACCAAACCATGCCAGATCTTTGCGGACTAAGGCTGGTCCGACCCCGGCACGCACGCCAAGCTCTTGCGAAGAAATGGATTCCGTTTCGGATTCTTCCGCCAAGTCGTCCAATACTCGTAGATACAGGGGTAGACGCCTAATCACCGCATCAGAGATTTTGCTCCAACGCATCAATCTTCCTCCTCTCCTATTTGTGATACCGTTCTCCTGCCACAATGGTAAAAGCTCTATAAATCTGCTCTAACAAGATGAGGCGCATGAGCTGATGAGGAAAGGTAAATGCCGAGAATGATAAGACTACGTCGGCCCGCGCTGTCACTGCTGGATCAAGCCCTAAAGAACCACCAATTACAAAGACCACCTGACTTGTTCCGCTCACTGCAAGGCGCTGAAACTCCGCGGCCAAGTCCTCGGAACGCCAAGACTCTCCATGCCGATCTAGGACAAATACAAAAGAGCGAGGTCTGATGGCATCCAAGATACGTTCTCCTTCACGCTGGAGAACTTGCTCCTTTTCTTTGTCGCTCAGGGGTTCGTTGAAGCTCTCCTCCTTAACTTCTACGATTTGAAAACGACCATAACGGCCCATCCTCTTGCCATACTCCTTCAGGCCCAGGTCTAAATACTTTTCTTTTATCTTCCCTACAGCCACAACCTGAACGTTCAAGGAAACGCCCCCTTCCTACAATCAAACAACCAAATACACTGGGGGCTTCTGACAGAACGTACAGTGAGAAGGACTACTCCAGTCTGTAAATGATACATTCTCTAGCTCATAAAGATCAGGTGGTGTTTCATAGACATCAACAAATTCATCAATAGCCTGTTCAAGATGGTCAGCACACACTACATACATGCTTTTCCTCCCCTGGAAAAATGTACATTCATAAGTATCATAACATAATCAGCCATGAAAAAAAAGAAGAAGACCAGAGGTCTGCCCTCGCCCTCTGGCCGGATCCTTTAGGGAGTGTCACAGCTGTACACGGGCTTCATGCTTGGCCTGCCCCCTGTAGTATGTTAGAACTAACCTACCTCCAAAACCCGCTTTCTGCACTGCATCTTGCAGCTCACGTATACCGGCAATCTCTTGACCATCGACGGCTGTCACCACATCTCCCTGCGACAGACCCGCCTCTGCGGCAGGAGTATTCGGCAATACTCTGGTCAAGAACGCACCGCGTTCAACAGCCAAATCCAAACCGGCTTGGTCACGAAGGCTTCTGACTAGGGCAGGTGTTAACGATCCGCCTAACACGCCTAAGCGCAGAGGTCGTCCATGAGATATGATCTGATCGCCTATGGTCTTAGCCGTCGTGGACGGAATAGCGAAGCCAATGCCCTCAGCCTGTTCAATAATGGCAGTCGTTACACCAATTACTTCACCGCCTTGGTTGATCAAAGGACCACCAGAGTTGCCTGGGTTAATGGCTGCATCGGTTTGGATCATTCCCTCGAGATAGCGATTCTCGCTCGGATCAACCAGTAGATCCCGATTCACAGCACTCACAACGCCCGTGGTAACTGTATTGGACTGTCCTAAGGGGTTGCCGATGGCAATCGCCAGCTGACCAACGCGTAGTTCATTGGAATCGGCAAACTCCGCAACCGGTAATCCGTCAGCCTCCACCTTCACAACGGCCAAGTCCGTAAGGGGGTCACCCCCTACTACCGTCCCATCAAAACGTCTTCCATCAGCTAACTCTACGACGATGTTTTCAGCATCTGCCACAACATGGTAGTTCGTCAAGATGTACCCGTCATCACGGTAAACTACACCAGAACCTACTCCCCGCTGTTCCTGTAACTGCTGAAAAAAGAATTGATCGACGACGATCTCACGGGTAGTGTCAATCCTTACAGTAGCAGGGCCGACTTTAGACACCGCTTGGACAATTGGTTCTTCCCAATTACCCACCGGTTCTTGGGACTCAACTGGCGTTTCACCTAAAGGCGCTTCCGCTGGGCTCAAGATGGACCAGATCATGAAGACTGCCAGGAGCAATACTGTAATTCCAAGACTAAGGCGCCATTTCACGGGCTCTCCCCCTTTTGTTATACTCTCCTTAGTATATCCGGGGGAGATACGATTTATGGAACGATGATCGGTCGACCGCTGACTGGATGGTGGAGGCGAGCTATCGAGACATGAAAGACCTCTTCAATAAGATCAGGCGTAAAGACCTTGGTAGGAACTCCTTCCGTAATGAGGTTCCCCTTATCTAGAACAAAGACGTGATCACAAAAGCTTGCTACTAAGTTCAGGTCATGAAGTACGGCTACCACGGTCACTCCCTCCTCCACCCTATCTTTTAGTAAACGACAGGTGTTAATCTGATACTCCAGATCTAAGTGAGTGGTTGGTTCATCCAGCAAGAGAACTCCGGTACGCTGGGCAAAGGCCCTGGCTAGCGTTGCGCGCTGCCGTTCCCCCCCGCTCAAATCACTGACTAGGCGATGGGCCAGGTGACGTATTCCCGTCACTTCCATAACCTCTTTGGCGATCTCTAAATCTGCCTCGCTGGGCTTCCCTAAGCGAGTGTAAAAAGGAGTCCGTCCGAGCAAGACCATTTCTTCCACGGTAAAGGGAAAATAGTGTGAATGCTGGGGAACCATCGCGATCTCCCTTGCCAAGTCGGACAGACTGTAGGTTGCTAGAGACCTATCATTGAGAAAGACGATGCCCTGCTGCGGCTTTAAGTAAGCATCCATGAGCTTGAGCAAGGTCGACTTCCCCGCACCATTGGGTCCCACGATACCATAAAATCGCGAAGGCTGAAGACGCAAGTTGATATTCTTCAGGACAGATTCTCTTTCATAGGAGTAGCTGACTCCCTCTAGACGGATCTTATCTACCATAGTAGCCTGAACCTCGCTTCATAAGGAAGATGAAAAATGGGCCGCCAACACAGGCCGTAATAATGCCAACCGGAAGTTCGGTGGGAGAGAGTGCCGTACGGGCCAAGGTATCTGTCACTAGCAGGAAGACGGCCCCCACCCAAATCGAGTGCAAAATCAGACGTCTATGCTCCGCACCAACTATGAGACGAAGGGCATGGGGTACCATGAGTCCCACAAAACCAATGACCCCCGAGACAGAGACACAAGCAGCCGCAACGAGGGACCCGATGATCAACACCAGACTCTGTAAGCGCTGCACATCAATACCGAGGCTATGGGCTGCCTCTTCACCTAGCAAGTAGACATTCAGGTCCTTTGCAAGCCACAATGCTAGCACCACTCCAATAGCAACGTAGGGAGTAGCAACCGCCAGATGCTGCCAACCACGACCGGAAAGGCTACCCATTAGCCAAATATAGACGTCCTGGAGATTTTGGATACGAAGTACCATCAATAACGAAACGATCGCTGTGAGAACTGCACTGACAGCTACACCCGCTAGAATCAGACTGGTCGGTTCCAAGCGGCCCCTCTGTTTTCCTAGTCGGCTTACGGTCCAAGTCGCTAGCATAGCCCCTACGAAGGCAAAAAGGGGTAATGCACCGATACCAACCAAGCCTTGGGGAATAAAGAAGAGAAGTCCTGTTGCAGCCCCCAATGAGGCTCCTGCCGACACACCAATAATAAAGGGGTCTGCAAGGGGGTTTCTGAGGCTCCCCTGGAATAGTACGCCAGAGACGCTGAGTCCTCCGCCAACGACTAAGGCTAAGAGTACCCGCGGCAAACGAACATTCAGGACGATTACTTCACGGGCCTTCGACCAATCCCGATGTACAAACGCGCTCAGTCCAGGCATTTTCGATGTCAAAATGCCAAGAACCTCCATGAGAGGAATGTGCACCGATCCTACGGCTGTAGCCACCAGGACTACAGCCACTATGAGTATGACTATGGCGCTTACTTTACGCAGTTTCACTTTGTACCAACCAAATCTAAGATATCAATTAGTTCAGCTAGCGCGTCCAAGAGACGTGGAGTGGTTCGAGAGTATAGGTCGGGGTTAACCTCGTAGACATCTCCATTTTGCATTGCAGTCGTCACTTGCCAGGCTGAACGACTTAAGGCCTCTTCAAGGTTGAAACTGGTTAGAATCACAACCTCTGGGTCTCTCTCTATAACTAGTTCCTCGCTAAAGACTGGCCACGGTGTGGGCGAATCACCAGCTATATTCTCGCCGCCTGCCAGGACAATGAGTTCATCCATAAAGCTACCAGGTCCGACAGTCATCAAAGGCTCGTTCCAGATCTCCAAAAAGACTCGGACTCTCTCTGGACGTTGGGCGCGTTTTGTCAGTTCTTCCAGGCGGGTTTGCATAGCAAGGGCTAGCTCTTCCCCTCTTTCCTTAGCACCCACCGCTTCCCCTAGATCGATAAGGGATCTCTCCACTTCGGCTATGGTGCTCGGACCTATGATGAATGTTGATAGGCCTACGGCCTCCAGACTCTCTAGATGGCTTTGTACCAAAGTAGAATCTCCCACAATGAGATCAGGTTCGAGACTTAGAAGCAGTTCAATGTTGAGATTGATTGCATCGCCGATGACCGTCCTTTGCCTGGCTTCTTCTGGATAGTCGCACCAACTAGTGACGCCAACAACCCGTTCGCCTACTCCAAGGGCAAAGAGGTTTTCGGTAATGCTTGGTGCTAAAGATACGATGCGTTCGGGTGCAGCCTGCACCACACCTATACTTAAGGCAAATGCTAGCACCAGAATGATCATGATTGTCTTTTTCACTTGTATCGCTCCTTAGTAAAGAAATTCCCTAGGGCACTGACTAGACATCAGCACGTCGCTAGGGATAAGAAAGATCAAAATAGCACCTCCCGTTCCGCGCAAGATGGTTCTAACTCTTCGATGCTAGGCAGGTCTCCTGGCTCCCAATTCAACGCAGGCTCATTCCTTCCCCACAAAATGTGAGTGGATCCTATAAGCTGCTCCTTGGATACAGTGGCGGGACCGCGTGGTTTCGAATGGCTGCATGCAGCCATTACCCAACTTCCCTATTATACATTCTGCCGAAATCAGGACTTCGACAGACTGTACCTAGATCGCATATGAAATTGTATATAACTTACTCCTCTTCCTAGCAATATCCTCCTTGCCTCGCGGTCATACTAGAAAAAGAGATCGATACTTCGTAGCAAACAACAGAAAAGGGGAGTTTTCTTGAGTTATCGCGACCATCTAGAAGCCCAGAAGAAATACATTCGCACCAAGAAAGAAGCAAGGGAAGCCAAGAGGGAGAGAGAGCAAAATCCCCGTCCTCCAAGGGTTGACCCACCCCCAGCACCGACGAGTCCTTGGTCTTTACTCCTTATCATTTGTCTCTTACTATTTCCTCTGTTTACCCTTTTTGTAATCCTCCCTCAGTCCCTCATACCCGCGCAATCAATCTATGATGGTCCACTGATTTGGTTCCTGGGTACCGAAAGTGAATACCTGGACATAAAAAATTGGCTAGAACCTGAGATTCTAGCCAATGATCTTCAGACAGAATGGACCATTCTCCATGCTACAAACCGTTATGACTTAGTGGATATGCTACGAGGAGGTGATGGAGATCTCCTGATTATCCAGGACGACTTCGCTCAAGAACTCTTCACCGGTCAAGCTCTAGCTCCCCTTCTGGACAAACTCGAAGGAGCGACCTGGGAAAACTGTTTTGCTCCTCTTTGGGAAACCCAGTCATTCCTAAAGACGTACGGCTGGGCTATTCCGGTAACGGGAGACATTGAGGAAGCCCGTCATATCTTCACGGTTATACGACAGTTTGCCCTTCCGTTTAAGCCCGAGCAGCCGACGCTACAGTCGCTCTGAGCAACATGGCAATGGTCATGGGGCCAACGCCGCCAGGAACAGGTGTTATGGCCCCTGCAACTTCCTTGACGTTTTCAAAGTCGACGTCACCCACGAGTTTCCCCTCTACGCGGTTAATACCCACGTCAATGACGACCGCACCTGGTTTTACCCAGTCTTTCTTGATCATCTCAGGACGCCCTACAGCCGCGATGAGAATGTCAGCACGGCGGCACTCTTCTGCCACATCCTTTGTACGGGAATGGCATACTGTTACCGTGGCATGCTCCTGTAAGAAAAGGACAGCCGCGGGCTTTCCGACGATATTACTCCGCCCAACAATGACCACGTTCTTACCCTGGATGGACACCCCAGTGCGCTTGACAAGCTCTAACACCCCTGCAGGAGTACAAGCAACGAAGGCGTCATCATCGCCGATCAAGAGTTTACCTGCGTTGATGGGATGGAAACCGTCAACGTCCTTTGCAGGAGAAATGGCGTTAATGACTTCCTCTTCGTTCAAATGGGCTGGTAGAGGCAACTGGACCAGGATCCCGTGCACGCTAGCATCATTGTTCAAGCGATCGATAAGACCAAGGAGCTCCTCCTGGGTTGTCTCTGCTGGTAAACGATGTACGGTAGAATTGATGCCAACTTCTTTGCTGGATCGTTCCTTATTGCGTACATAAACAGTCGATGCAGGGTCATCACCCACCAAGATTACGACAAGACCAGGAGTCTTACCCTGAGCCGTCAGTTCAGCCACCTGTTTTTTTAGGTCTTCGCGGATTTCCGCTGCAATACCTTTTCCGTCAATAATTTGTGCCGTCATGTTCGTCCTCCTTGCGTTTTATACTAAACCCACCATGCTTTAGGCATTGGTTCATTAAGAATAACCTCCTGCAAGAACCCGACCGCTTTGCCGAATCCCTCGTCGATGGAGGCCAGAGCATCTTCGTGTTCGATACTCAAGACGTAGTCGTAGCCCACTAAACGCAGCTCACTGACGATATCCTTCCAATACTTATAGTCGTTGCCGTAGCCAACCGATCTAAAGAGCCAGGAACGTTCTGGCAGACGATCATATTCCTTTGTATCTAATACGCCATTGACAGCCGTATTGTACTGATCGATATGGGTGTCTTTGGCATGGAAGTGGAAAATGGCATTATGCTTGCCTAGTTCACGAATGGCTGCCACAGGGTCGACTCCTTGCCAGACGAGATGGGATGGGTCAAAGTTAGCACCAATCGACTCTCCTACAGCTTCCCTCAACTTGAGTAAGGTATCCACATTATATACTGAGAAGCCTGGATGCATCTCAAAGGCAATCTTATCGACGCCATGCTCCAAGGCGAATTTACTCTCTTCCTGCCAGTAGGGAATGATCTTCTCCTCCCATTGCCACTTGAGGATCTCGAGAAAATCTGTAGGCCACGCACATGTCACCCAGTTCGGATACTTCGCCTGTTCACTATCTCCAGGGCAGCCAGAGAATGTGTTGATAATCCGAATGCCAAGCTTACCCGCTAAGCGACAAGCATTGCGCCAATCCTCATGAAAACTCCTCGCGATCTCTGGATCAGGGTGTAGTGCATTACCGTGTACACTTAGAGCACTAATTTCAACGCCTGCGGTCTGAAAGGCTTGCTTAAACTCTTCCAATTTCTTTGGATCCGCCAAGAGCACCTCGGGGTCGCAATGGGACTTGCCGGGATAGCCTCCGCAACCAATCTCAACGGTATCTAGCCCGAAACTCTTTATCTTCTCTAACATAGCTGGTAGAGTAAGGTCTCCGTAGAGCACTGAAAAAACACCTATTTTCATCGTCTCGACTCCCTTCGTCTTCCTTCCTTTGATTAGTTGGACAACAAATACACAACTCCTTCCCAAATCTTGTCATGCTCGATTCTTATTCGCTCCAGTTCACTCTGGATACTTTTTTTGTCCAGGCGTTCAAATAGGATCTCTGGTTCTTGAATCCTATACCTACAGCTACTTGTTAAGGCTCTAAGAGCACCGCTAGATTGCCAATCCCAGGTACGCCGCTCCAAGACCCTGTTCAGCGGTCCAATCGCCCTACCCTTTCTCAACTTTCGGATCTGTTTCTTCAAGTCAGTCCACAAGCTCAGCTTGGGCCCACAGATCATACACTTTCTCAAGCTCGTCTTCGAGATCGAGCTTTTCCTTATAGAGGCTGTTCATGGCCTCATAATCATCGCCGAGCTTCTCCAAATCCTCTGTGATTGCCCCAATTCTCCCCTCCAGTTCGTAAATCCGGGTTTCTAGCTGTCGCTGGTTCTTTGCGATGACCAAAGATTTCTGTTGAATCGCCTGCCTGACCTTTGTCTTCCCCTGGCTGACGGGAGCTGGGACACTTTCTACCTCCAACTTCTTTCGTTCTTTATAGTACTCATAATTGCCACCATAGTCTTTGGCTTTGCCCTGATCGATCTCCACCACTCTGTTGCCAAATTTGTTGATGAAATACCGATCATGTGACACGAAGACTAACACTCCTTCAAAGTCTGCGAGAGCCTCTTCGAGCCACTCCCTTGAGTCAATATCCAAGTGGTTGGTGGGCTCATCCAGGAGGAGAAGGTTCACATCGGTTTCCATCATCAGGCACAGTTGAAGTCTACTTCGCTCTCCTCCCGAAAGGTGCTCCACAATCTTGAAGACATCATCCTGTCTGAACCTATACTTCGCCAAGAGATTTCTCGCCAGGCCCTCTGGCAGGCGGAGTGCATGCATCACCGTGTCCAACACCGTCCACTGGGGTTCGGCGAAGGAGACAATCTGCCGCAAGTAGGCCAACCTGACACTATCAGCGATCTTATAGGTGCCTTCATCAGGCATCTGTTCTCCCGCTATGATATCCAGGAGCGTTGACTTACCACAACCATTGGCACCCAATATGGCTACACTTTCGCCCCTCTGTACCTGAAGATTCAGTTCATCCAGGACTCTCTTTGTATCGTAGCTCTTCACAAGGTCTTTGATCTCGAGCAGATCCTTACTAACAAGACCCGACTGGGAAAACCGCGTGGACATTCCCCGCTCTTTCCTAGGCTTATCGATTTTATCCATTCGTTCAATTCGTTTCTCAATGCTGAATGCTCGCTTATGCATGGCCTCACTATCTGCTCTTTGAGCCCAGTCATGCATCCTCTTTGCTGCATCCTCCAGTCTCTTGATCTCCTTTTGCTGCCTCTCATATCTCTCTTGCTGGCTTTCATAGCGGGCTTGCTTCTCCCGGACAAAATAGGAGTAGTTTCCTGCATAAAGCTGAGCTTTTCCATCCACGATCTCGACAATTCGATCCACAACATTGTCCAAGAAATAGCGATCATGGGAAATGATGATCACTGTTCCCTTGTATGACTTTAAGTACTCCTCAAGCCACTCTATGGAGTTCAAATCCAGATGATTTGTTGGTTCATCCAGAAGCAAGACGTCAGGGTTCTCTAGAATCAGCTTCCCCAATAGGACTCGACTTTGCTCACCACCGCTCAATACCGAAAACTGCTTGTTTCTCATGGCATCATCGATCTTCAGTCCTGTGCAGACCCTATTGATGCTATCCTGAATCCCGTAGCCCCCTTGGACCTCGTAGAGCTGTTGGAGCTCACCATAGCGCTGCAACGTTTCCTCCAGTGGATGCCGCGCCATCGCCTCTTCCAGTTTCTCCATGTGGTCCTTGATTCCTCGAAGATGCTCGAAAGCTTCATGTAGTACATCGTTTGCTGTGTGGGTTTCTGGAAAGACGGCAATTTGCTCAAGTAGCCCGATGCTGGCCCCTTTTCTAATGATCGTCCTACCACCATCAATGCTCTCCCTTCCAGCAAGGATTTGGAAAAGCGTTGTCTTACCTGCTCCGTTCTTTCCTAGAAGGCCCACTGTCTCGCCTTGACTTACCTCAAAGGTGATCTCCTTTAGTACATGGTTGGCTCCGAAATATTTTTCCGCGGCCTCAAATGCAATCTCCAACATTCCTTTTCCCCCTTATCTCCGGGTCAAAACAAAGACCTGAGCAAGTTGATGAATGCAAGCATTCATCTGGAAAACGTGCCCAGGTCTTGGAGAGTTGAAGGGTGATTGCGCAACAATCAAAAAAACCCGGGCAAGAAACCATACCCGGGAATACCTTATATGTATTCATAATGATGATTCACTTGCTCAGTTTACACCTATTCGTTTTTGGACAGATCTCTCCCGTGGAGACGCATATCTTGCGAAATTGAAGATATGGCATGTGCGAGTCTAGCCAAAACAGTGTTAACTAAGCCAATGTTCATCATTTCACCTCCT
>JAAZLY010000042.1 GCA_012799115.1 Bacillota bacterium | reverse complement strand
GAGTTTTTCTCGTGAAATCCCTGTCAAGAATATACCACCTCGCACTTCTAGATCTTTTTCAATATCAGTATACCTCACGGAAAAGGATCCGGTAAACTGCGTTAGTCTTGGAATTGCGCGCATGGCGCGGGGCTAGACCCTAAGAAGAATTGAGAAATGATACAAATATGATAGCATTAGGAACACTGAAGAAGGGAGCGGCTCAGATGCCTGATCGAGCAAAACGTGGGTGGAATGACATGATTGACATACAGCGGGTTACCATGAGCGAATGGCGGCACAATGTAGTCCACGCGATTACTCCTTAGAAGGCATGGTATAACAAAGCACGAACCGAGTAGAAATATGGTATAAAGTGGCTGTTCAGAGCGGAATACGCTTGGAACAGCCACTTTTTAGCATGATACTCAGAATCATAGGGACTAGTAAACTATATGTTTAGTAAAGTTATTCTACTGGCAGGATAAGCATAGCAATCGTTGAATTATTAACAATATCGTAGTCGCTTGGTCACGGTAGTTAAACAAAATAACATTATTGGAGGAATGAACATGCATCATCGTAACACGGGTTTCACCAAGTTGCTCTGCATTGCGCTTTTGCTCAGTCTTATCGTTGCTCCCGTATTCGCTTCAGCTCCAAGTTATCAAGACACCATCACCATTGGTGTGGCCAATGACGTCACCACTTTGGATCCTCAAGGTTCGAACACCGACGCAAACATGATGGCTTTCCTACTTACTCATGAGACTATTGTTGACATTGATCCGGATACAGGAGAGATTGTTCCTGGTTTAGCAACCTCCTGGACAGTCTCTGATGATGGATGTGTTTTTACGTTTACAATTCCTGAAGGTGTTACGTTCACCGATGGCACACCTCTTACAGCTTCCGATATCAAGTACACCTATGAGAGGGCTGATCAGTCTTCCTTTACCAAGTCGAAGGTGTCCTTGATCACTGCTATGGACGTCATTGACGATACACATATCGCCATTACGATTGAAAAGCCCAGCCAGGAATTCTTGGTGCTCTTGGCCCACAAGTCCATGAGTATTCTTTCGGAAACCTTGACCGAAACCCAGGAATTTGGCTACCAGATTGGCAGCGGCATGTTTGCTGTAGAACGCTGGGTACCAGGGGATTATGTCTCCTTTGTCCGCAATGATGATTATCGCGGTGAGAAGGCTCCTACCCGTCGTGTCGTGTTCCGCCTAATTAAAGAGGAGTCATCTCGTTTGATTGCTCTGCAAACCGGCGAAATTGATGTCTGTGTCGATCCTCTTTCCACAGACCTTGAGTACATTAAGGGTGATCCCAAGCTCGAACTAGTGACGGTCCCCAACGTTGTTATGCTCTATATTGCTGTAAATAATGAGAAACCAGGGCTTAACAATGTCCACGTCCGCCGGGCCCTTGCCCATGCTACCGATAAGGAATCCATGATTCTAGTAGGTTATAACGGTGTGGGTACTCCTCATAACAACTTCATCAACCGTGGTCAATTTGGCCTGCATAAGGATATTCCCGTGTATGAATTTGATCTAGAAAAAGCGAAACAAGAGTTGGCACTATCAGGTTATAAACCCGGTCAACTCTCCCTAGAAGTCATCTATAATGACACCGCCAAAGAGAACATGGCGCTGATTTTACAACACAACCTAGCTCAAGTTGGAATCACACTGAATCTAAAGAAGATGGAGACTGCAGCCCTGAAGGCCGTTCTCAATGATGCTGCCCTTGACTATGAGCTCTGTCTCTATCAATGGACCGATGCTGACGGAACAGACTTCACCGTCCGCAATATGTATGGCAGCTACGAACGTGATGGCGTTTTGGTGAAGAATGGTAGTAACCGTGGTAACGTTAAAGACGCTACACTCAACGCCATGATTGACGCCGCTCTCGTTGAGTTGGATCCTCAGGTACGTGAGAAGATGTATCACGAAATTGAAGAGTATCTCTATGAACTGTCTCCAATCGTGCCCATTGCCACCTCTATGATCAACGTAGGTGTAAAGAAGGGTCTAACAGGCGTGAAGTGGATTGGCACAGCCAAGCACGACTATCGTCACATTGCTCTTCCGCTCAACTAATCGGGCAGAAGTGAAAATTTGAGTTCTTTGTATGCACAAAAGGGGGGCATGATCAGCTTGATCGTGCGCCCCTTCGACTAAGAAATTCGAGGAGAATGAAATGCACAGATAT
>JAAZLY010000041.1 GCA_012799115.1 Bacillota bacterium | reverse complement strand
GGCCGCTGCATCGCAGCGGCCCTTGTCATCACAGCCTCTTTCTTCTAAACACATAGACAGTCAAGGTAATTAGGCCAAGAATGGCCAGCCCTGTAACCCCAATGGCAGCAAAGAGTGCGGAGGCTTCAGTCGTGTTTGAAACCAACTCCATATTCCGAGTAGCCAAGGAAATGGGGTTGAATCTCCTAGCACCCGGGATGATATTTAGGATCAATAGTACGACTACAGTTAAGCCAGTCAGAAGCAAGCTTCCGTAATTGCCACTCACTAGAGTGGCGGAGCCAAGGAGTACGGCCAGCAAAAAGGCTCCAAAAAGCCACATACAGAAGACCGCCAAGACCAAGTTCTGCACCTGGTCACCGGGGAACAAGTAGATGGTATAGACCAAGGTCAAGAGACTCGAGAGGAGGACACTGAGGCTCCAGACCAAGAGCATAGCTAGGAACTTGCCGATAATCACGGCCTCCCGAGACAAGCCCTTGGTCAGCAGGTTGATCAGTGTTCCCCGGGAGAGCTCATTGGAGAGTACACCACTAAAAACAAGCACCAAGACGATGATTCCCATTTGCTGTGTATTCTTGAAAAACTGGGCCCAGGAATCAAGGGCTGTTGGCTCTGGTATGGCCACTAGCATCCCCTCAGGCATAAAGCTCGCGAGGAGTTCTGGTGTCAGCTTAGCGATCAGCGGGTTGGTTATGCCAAAGATGATGAACACGATCAGCAGAATCAAGAGCTTGTAGGTGCGAGCATACTCAATTAACTCCTTTTTGAGAAAAACCAAGTAGTCGTTCACTGGACCACCTCCTCAAAGAGGCTCTCAAGGGTCGGTTCCATAGCCTCGAATCGCTCCGGAACCATCTGCTTCTTTGATAAGAGATCAATCAGTTCTTGGCCTCCCCTTGAGCTGTCTTCTATCGACACAATCAACGAGCGCCCCTCCCTTGTCAGCTGGATCTGGGGGTTATTCAACTCGTCATTCTGGGCAAACTCCTCCGCCTCTTGATCTGAGGCAAACCTTATGCTATAGCTGTTTCGACGATGCTGCTTCTGGATCTCGCTTAAGGTACCCGACAAGACAAGTTTACCTTGCTCCAAGACGGCAATACGGTCACAGATTCTCTCCACGTCCGAGAGAATGTGGGTCGAAAACACAACGGTGGTCTGTCCCCGAATGGCAGAGAGAATCTCAAGGATCTGTCTACGTCCAATGGGATCTAAAGCCGATGTAGGTTCATCACAAATCAAGAGCCGCGGTTCGTTGAGTAGTGCCTGCGCAATACCTAACCTTTGCTTCATACCCCGAGAAAAGCCACCGATTCTGCGGTTCACTCCCTCAAGACCCACAAGCTCAAGAAGCTCCTTGCTCTTGGCTTTGATCTGCGCCGAAGACAAACCAGTGATCTCCCCGCAAAGGCGCAAGTACTCTAAAGGCCGCATGTAGCCATAGAACTCAGGTACATCTGGCAAGAAACCAATATAACGATTGGTCTTGGCGGTCCCATAGTGAACCCTCTCACCGCAGACATAGACCTCTCCCTTTTGTGCCTCGAGAAGTCCAAGTACGATTTTCATCGTCGTTGTCTTGCCCGCGCCATTTCGACCCACAAGGCCAAAAACCGAATGTTCAGGTACAACCATATTAAGCCCCTGTAACACTTGATTCGTCCCGAAACTCATTTGCAAATCGCGTATCTCCAGAATGTTCAATCGTCCTCACCTCGACCAAAGACAAAATAGACCACAGGACCAATGATCTGGAAGAGCACCACAACTGGAATCCAAAGTGCCCGTGACCCAAACTTATACCTAGGATGTTTGAGTACATGGACTAAAGCAGTGATCATCAAGCCAAACTGGGCAACAATCAAGGGAACCAAAAAGGGCCAATATTCTTGCAGAGTTGTCATCTCAATCACCTCGCGGTATTAGTTTTTCGAGTTTCTTCACCATGTTTTGGAACCGAACATTTTCCTTCAGCTGGGCAAAAACCGGATCTTTGACTAAAGCATCGACCATACCAGCCCTGATGGACATATCATGTCTGGGGGGCTTGACACCTAAGTCAAATTCTGCGAACCAAGCATCCACTTTATCGAAGAAGGCATCACCAGAAAACTCAATGGGGTAGATGTCTGCTGTCGCCAAGTCTACATAGCGTCCCAAGACATCTAGAGCCTTGGCCTCTTCGCCTTGCATGAGGTAACCCTGGGCTCCAGCTAGGTAAACGGCGAACAAAATTGCAGGATGGAGGCTTTCTACCTCAAAGAGCTCGATGAGAGCCAGGGTCCGGGACATGATCTGATCATACTTCACCCCATCATCTACATTGAACACTAAGTAGTTTGGTAAAATGGCGAAAATCGCCATCAAATGCTGAAAGATCCCTACCTGAGCCGTCTCCTTAGCTTGAGCGATATCACCAAGGGCATAGTGAGCTGAAGCTACGAGAACCTCATCGCCTATCCAAGGAGAGTTCACCGGTTCGAGCAAGTCAATGACGCGAGCTGGGTTTCTCAAGCTCAAAGCGCAGATGGCCTCGAGAAACGCAGCTTGTCGTTTCAGCGAAAGATCATCGCTCTCTGTCTTAATCCTCATACAGAGATCCTGAACTTCCTCCAGAGTCTCTAGCCTTAGCTCTGCCGTTGTTGCTTCACCAAAGTGATTAAGGAGAAGGATGCACATTTGCACAAGTAGTGGATAGCAGGAATAGTACTTCTTCATCGTCTCACGGCAAGTATCCATAACCTGCTCAAAGGGTAATGTGGCAAAATCCAAGGACAATTGGTGGTACAGTTTGCGGATCTCTTCCTTGGTCATCTGTGGCTCGTACCCCACAAGCTCATCAATGCTGATATTAAAGTACGTGGCCAAGTGTGGTAGTAAGGTTATATCCGGATAGCTTTGTCCCGTTTCCCATTTGGAAACAGATGCCTTCGAGACACCCATGTGATGCGCCAATGTTTCCTGCGTTATACCTTTGGCCTTGCGTCCCTCAAGAATAGACCGAGCAATGTTGATCCCCTTCATAACCATCACCTCATCTTCATTATACGCCTGGTGAATCAAACCAACAATGGAGCCTTAGTTAACTTCAGTTGATAAAGTCAACCTATACGAAACAAGATCCTGACCACAGCCAGGACCCCGAGCTAAGCCTCCGTATTGATGTCTAATCGATGAACCGATCCAGAAAAGCACGTACCTTTTGTACATAGGCTACCCTATCTGTTCCAAAGGCAGTTCCGTGGCCGGCCCCTTTGACGATATAGATCTCCTTTTCACTCTGGCAAGCCTGATACAACTCCCACACCATCTCCATCGGAACAAATCGGTCCTCCTCACCATGGATAAAGAGCATGGGGCGGGTGTTCCTTTCGAGTTGTTTGAGGGCGGATGCCTCAGAAAGACTATAACCAGCCTTCTTCCTTGTCACAAAACTGGTGGCAGGAAGAATCGGAAAGACCGGCAATTTGTACATCCTCTTGAGCTGGTACGCGAGCTCGTCCCAGGCCGAGGTATAGCCGCAATCCTCTATGATCGCCTTCACTTGGTTTGGAAGGGGTTCACCGCTGACCATCATAACGGTAGCCCCACCCATCGATATCCCGTGAAGAACAATTTGCACGTCGTCTCCTAGTCTGGTGAGGAGCTCTTGAATCCAGAGCAAATAGTCTTTGCGCTCAGGCCAGCCAAAGCCAATGTAATCTCCCCCACTCTGGCCATGCCCTCTAGCATCTGGCATCAACACATTATAACCGAGATCATCTCGATAGAAGCGAGCAAAACTCCCCATATCCTTACCTTGCGATGTATATCCATGGGCTAGAACCACCGTCTTCAAAGTAGGAGTGTTAGCAGGTAGGTAGTGAGCTACGAGACGAAGCCCATCGTCGGACTCCATCTGCCAAGTCTCTAAGGGCTGCAATTCCAACCAATCTCTACCGCTGAGTTCTGTCCGCTTCTGACCAGCGTCTACCTCTTGTTCCCGTTTGGGAGGCTGGAGATCTGGATCGTCGCGGAGAAATTCTTTCTTACTCCGCTTGATGGCCACGTTGTAGAAATATAGACTAGCTGCAACAAGCATAGCGCCCAAGATGATGGCAAGGAAAATAAAGACAAGGAAAAAACGCATCAAGCAAAGCCCCCTTTGACTTCATACAAATCTCTTATCGATAAAACTCCTAATCCCTGCCAGGGGGCTAAGGATGCTCTGTTTACATAGAGTTATCAACAACTTAAGAAGAAAAGAGGACTCACAGCTTCTTCGTAGAAGAGAGACTAAGTTTACAATTTATCCAATTAAGCCTACTGCAGTATCCAATCGTAGGGGAGGTACTTCATTCATGCGCATCAATCTGAGTTGGAAGGTCAGCCTAGTTGTATCCATCATTGTCCTCATCGCCATGACAGTTGTCGGAGTCTTCATTTATCAATCCACAGGCGATATTGTTCGCGATCAGATCAATGACCAAATTGCCCTCATGAGCAACTTCCAATGGGAGAGCATTACCGACATTTTTTCCACAGCCGAACGAGAGTTACAGCGGATTGCACAGGATCAGAACATGCGTAGCCTAGCTGATCTGGCCAGCAATGCGACGGATATGAACGAATTTTTGGGGCGTAATGTGGTACAGGCCACTGGTAGCCGCCTCGAACGGGAGGTCAGCAACTGGGACCTTCTCCATATCCTGTCTATTGTCACAGCAGACGGTATGATCGTAGCCGACTCAAGATTCAAAGAGGCAAGCATTTTAGATATCATGGCTGGAAATACAGATGTCCAGGGTAGAGAGCATTTGGGGGTCTCGCTTCAGATTGCAGAGTACCAGGATATTCCCCTCGGCAACACCAAAGAAATTGATGGGCAGAATTTTGTCCTGCACAGCGTACCAATTCACAAGCCAGGTGGTACTGAGATCATCGGTTACCTCGTTGGGGTCATCGATATTAAGCTCTTGTTCGCCTCTCTTTCCACCGAGCTCGGGGAGTATGGAAACACCGTACTCCTAAACAAGGAGGGCGTGATCCTCAATCATGTCGATCCAGATCGAATTGGAACTGTCACCGATGATCCCTGGTACTTAGAGCGGATCGCAGAGGCCGAGGACATGGCAGAAGAGATGGGAGAAGTCGACTACTTAACCCTCGTAGCCCTAGCCGATGGCGACCTTTTCTTAGGTTCGAGTGTTTCTGTCGAGCGAATGACAGCACCTGTGACTGGTATCGCCAAGTCCTTGATCACGATCTTCACAATCGCCATCCTCGCCATTTTTCTGGCAGTGGTCGCCTTCGTTAGTTGGCAACTCAGGCCGCTACGAGTCTTCGTCAAGGCCTTTGAGAGTATGGAGTCTGGCGATCTTAACAGCCATCGGTTGTTTACAAGGAGGATGGAGAGGCGCCGAGATGAGATTGGAACCTTGGTCAAGGCTTTCATCTCCATGGAGAACAACTTGAAGTCCCTGGCGGATACTCTAACCCGCTCTACTCACGAAACGGCAACCTCTACGGAGCAACTAGCTGCGTCATCCCAGGAGACGTCAGCTTCCATTGAAGAAGTAGCCGCTAAAGCCAGCAACCTATCGCGTTCCGCGGTGATCATCGACTCCTCTATGGGGCAATTTTCCAGAGCAGTTGAGCAGTTGAGCCGGAACTCGCAGGTCATGAATGATGTATCGACCAGTGTCAATGCCCTCGCCCGTGATGGTCTGGAACTCATGGAAACAACAGAAAAAAGCATGGGAGCGCTTTTAGATCCATCGGCCGATGCCAAGGGTAGTGTTATCAACCTAAACAAAGCCGCCCAGGAAATCGAAAGTATTGTCGCTGTTATCAGCGATATAGCCGAACAGACAAACCTCTTATCACTCAATGCGTCCATTGAAGCTGCCAGAGCAGGCGAACATGGGCGGGGCTTTGCAGTAGTAGCTGACGAAGTCCGAACCCTCGCCGATGACACACGGAATTCCGCAGCGAATATTGTTCGCATCATCCACGAACTAACAGCCCAGACCCGGGAGACTACATCCCAGGTGAACCTAGGGGCTACGAATGTACAGGAGACGAAGAAGACCTTTAACGAGATTGTTGGGCTAATCGCCAACTTAACAAGTGGGGTTCAGGAGATGAGTGCTTCCATTGCTGAACTTTCCGCATCCACGGATGACATTGTCAAAGAAGCTCGGCAACAGGCTGTCGACGGCGAGGAGATCCTGGCCGCTACAGAAGAACAGGCAGCCATGACCGCAGAGAACGCCAATATGATGGAACGACTTGCTTCTATGGCAAGTGAGTTACAGGAGATCGTGAGTCGTTTCAAGACAGAATAACTTCACTCAAACCTATATAGAACCGCGTTCTTTACGGAACCGCGTTCTTTACGGCCCCTGAATGGGGCCGTATTCCTTTTGCGTCAACCAGGTGACATAGATC
>JAAZLY010000040.1 GCA_012799115.1 Bacillota bacterium | reverse complement strand
TCGTTTCATAGAGCACAAGTGCGGTCTTGGCTCCATCCCCGAAATCAATCCCCTTGCAGTAACTGAGAATCAAACCCGCACACCATGTGTCCTCAAGGGAAAACCTACCTTCAAGGCCAGCAGGGAAGAAAACGAGATCCCGCCCTTGCCTGGCAGCGTACTCTGCTACCGCCTGGGCTGAACGAATAGAAGCTAAAACCACCTCCTGGGCACCCCTAGCAGCATGAATCGCCCTGGTCCCATTGGTGGTTGAACATACCAAATTACCGCCCTGGTAGGAGCGGCCATCATGTTCAAGTGGTGAGTTGCCGAAATCAAAGCCTGGGATCTTTAGCGCCTGCCGTTCCCCGGCCAAAAAATAGTCTGGATGACTCGTCTTCATTGCCCAGGCTTGGTCGATGTCTGCGACTGGAAAAAACCGTTCTATACCGGCCTCGAGGGCAGCCAAGACAGTTGTAGTAAAGCGAAAGACGTCTATGACAATGGCAGTCTTCCCTGCCAATTCATACCGAGAAAACTCTCCAGGACTAAGTATCACTTCCGCGTGCATAACATCCTCCTCTAATCCCCTAGTCGCAAGTTCGCTACAGCATTCAACGAGTAGTCACTCCGCCTTCCTGCTAGGTAACCAAAGTAACCTGCGCTACCAATCATGGCTGCGTTATCGGTGCAAAGGTGCCGCGGCGGGTAAAGAAGCTCCATGCCGAGTTCCTTCACCTTCTCGGCAACATGTTCTCTAAATGTTGCATTCGCTGCAACGCCTCCCGATAGTACCACCTGACGGACCTTATGCTCCCTTGCTGCCGCGATCAGCTTTTCGGTTAGAACATCAATGATGGCCCATTGAAAACTAGCGGCAAAATCTGGGAGATGGACCGTCTCGCCCCGTTGCTTGGCGCCATTCAAATAATTTAGGGCAGCTGTCTTGAGTCCGCTGAAAGAGAAGTCAAAGTTGTCTTTCTCGAGCAGACCTCTAGGGAAGACGATCGCCTCGCGATTACCTTCCTTGGCTAGCTTTTCAATCTGAGGTCCCCCGGGATACGGCAAGCCAAGAACCCGGGCCACCTTGTCAAAGGCCTCTCCTGCTGCATCATCCCTGGTTCGTCCTAGGATCTCATATTGCCCAAGGCTGGGAATCAACAAGAGATCGGTGTGACCTCCGGAGACGGTGAGGCATACAAGGGGAGGGTTCACGTCCTGACCACTCAAGAAATTGGCATAGATATGCCCTTCAATATGATTGACACCAACCAAGGGAATCCCCTTGGCAAAGGCCAATGCTTTCGCTGCTGCAACCCCAACAAGGAGACTGCCCACTAAACCCGGTCCATAAGCCACCGCGATCACTTCCAGGTCATCTAGGGTGACCTGTGCCTCTTCCAAGGCCTCGTTAATGACGGGAAAGATTGCTTCAATGTGATGGCGCGAAGCAATCTCAGGAACGACTCCCCCGTATTTTTGATGAATATCGATCTGGGACAAAACCACGTTCGATACAATCTCGCGGCCATTACGAATAACGGCGGCAGCTGTCTCATCACAACTCGTTTCGATTCCCAGTGCTAGTCCACTCTGCACCTAATTCCCTCCACATAATTAAAGCATCTTCTTTATCATCCTGGTAATACTGCTTGCGAATGCCATTGGGTACAAAGCCAAGCTTGGAGTATAAGGCCTGGGCACCTGTGTTGCTTACCCGGACCTCGAGGGTCATGGCAATTACCCCTCGCTGTACTGCGGCATGCGTCAACACATCCAGCAATCCCTGCCCAATACCCTGACGCTGAAAAGCTGGATCAACCGCAATATTTGTGATATGACCCTCATCCAAGATGATCCAAATCCCCGCATAACCTACAATGCGTTCCCCGACTACAGCGACGATATAAATGGCATTGTCATTACGAGTTACCTCACTAATAAAGATGTTCCTTGACCAAGGCGTAGTAAAGCACTTTCGCTCGACGAGTTGAACCATGGGGATATCGTCGACAGTCATGACACGATAAACTACATTTGTTCCTGCCATTTTCGTTCCGCCTCCGTTTGGCGCATATATGTAGGATTCAGAGTAAACGCATCGCTGTACTCACCTTTGAGGAATCTCAAGTAACCCAAATGCGCAACTGCACTCGGTCGCAAGAGCCCCTGACTAGGTTGTACTTCGTTACCAGCACCAATTCTCTCAGCGTAATTGTTGGCCCCATCACCAACATAGAGACAAGGCTCTTGCGAGCGTCTAGCCCAGTCCAGAACTTCGTCAAGTGTTCCCCAAGCCGGACTATTGACAGCGACTCCTTGGCGAAACGCCTGCCAAAAGACATTCTCCCGGCGGGCATCCACCAACGCTAGAACTATGCCTGGAAAGTACTTAAATTGCCAACCATAGCCCTCTAGAGTCGTTACTCCCACTACCTTGATACCTAAGGCATGGCTCAATCCTTTGGCGGTAGCCACACCGATACGGAGGCCAGTAAAGGAGCCTGGCCCCGTAACAACACTAAGTAAGCCCACTTGAGCAACCTCAATACCTCCTGAGGTTAGGAGTTCCTCTAGTGCTGGTAGAAGTCTTTCAGAATGGGTTGTGCGAATATTCAAGACAAATTCACCCACGAGCTGGTCGTCGTTGAGTAGGGCTACCCCGCCAGTCGTAGTTGATGTGTCGATACCTAAGACGTACAAGGAAAAAGCCTCCTCAACTGTTCTTCAAGTTCTAGACCCCGCTTACCGTATCCCATCACCGAAAGCTGCCTCTCCTCGGTTCCCAAGCTTTCAAGAACGATGTCTAGACGCTGTTCTGGCAGAAAGTGCTTGAACAAATCGCCCCACTCCACGACCGTAATGCCTTGGCCAAAAAAGTACTCCTCAAAGCCGATCTGCTCCAATTCAAGATCACTCTCTAGACGATAGAGGTCAAAATGATAGAGAGGGAACTTGGTTCCCTCATATTCGTTAATGATCGCGAAGGTAGGACTGGTAACAAGGCCAGGATCGATTCCCAGCCCCTGCCCTATTCCCTTGACCAAGAGTGTCTTTCCTGCCCCCAACGTGCCATTGAGATTCACCAAATCGCCGGGCAGAAGTGATTTTGCTATAGTTTGACCAATCTCCAGAGTCTGACTGGGACTGGCGGATTCTAGAATCAACACGATTTTTCCTCCCTGGCGCAACTAGCGACTGTAGACGACCTCACCATGGATGAATACCTGCTCCACCTGGGACTGGATCTCCAAAGGATCTCCGCTCCACAAAACAAGATCGGCCATTTTCCCAACTTCAAGGGAGCCGTAGCGATCTGCAATCCCCAATACTTTAGCAGGGTTCAGTGTAATCGCCTTCAATGCTTCTTCGTAAGGAAGCCCCGCCTTGACAGCGTAGCCTGCGGCTGTAGGCAGATATCCGACTGGGACTACAGGGTGATCCATGGTAATTGTCACCGGAATACCTTCTTCCCACAAGACCTTGAGGGTGGTAAAGGAAAGTTCTTGCAGTTCTACTTTAGAGCGATTACTAATCGTTGGTCCCACAAGGGCCCAGACGCCTGCTTCCTTTAGTTCCTTGGTAATCTTGTGGCCCTCGGTGCAGTGTTCAATACTTATGTCGAGGTTAAACTCTTTAGCAATCCTCAGGGCAGTCATGATATCATCGGCCCGGTGGGCATGTGCCCGAACAGGAATCTCCCGTTTCAGCACCCTTACTAACACTTCCATTTTCAGATCACGTTCAACAAACTTGGTTGGATCGTCTTTCGCTTGTTCCTGTTTAGCCATGTAGTTCTGGGCTTTGACCAGATTCTCGCGCAAAACGGCGGCGGTAGCCATTCGAGTCGACGGAGTCTTCTTCTGGCCAGAATAGACACGCTTGGGATTCTCGCCAAAGGCAATTTTCAGGCCGCCATCTTCTTTAATAATCATATCTTCTACAGTATTGCCATGCATATGAACGGTTACGCCTTGCCCCCCGATCACATTTGCGCTTCCAGGCAAAATGCACATGGCAGTAACGCCTGCCCTTAAGGCCTCGATAATGCCTTCTTCGTGTGGGTTAATGGCATCAATAGTCCGTAAGTGGGGCGTGACGGGATCGGTCATCTCGTTTCCGTCGGAACCTTCGAATCCTAGACCTTCTTCGTAGACTCCTGCATGACCGTGGGCATCAATCATACCTGGCATAAGGATCTTTCCGCTGGCATCGATCACAGTCGCTCCCATTGGAATCTCCATATCAACATCGCCTATACTGGCTATCTTCCCCTGGTCATCAACGAGCAAGGATCCCTCTTTGATTCCATCAGTAATGGTGTATAGTGTTGCATTTCTAATAACTAGCAAGATATTCCCTCCTCAAATTGCACATAACTTCCATGTTCACCGCAAGGGAGTGCAAATCCTGCCGAAAACTCAGCTCTCAAGCGACGCTTGGATAAAATGTTCGAAAATCCTACCGGCCACTGGATAGTGTTCTGTCATCAGTTCAGGATGCCACTGAACCCCTAAGACAAAGCGGTGTTCACTACTCTCCACGGCTTCAATAATTCCATCTGGCGCGGAAGCCACAATGCGCAGTCCCTTGCCGACCTTGGCAATGGATTGATGGTGGTAGGAGTTTACCTTTTTGGGATCGTTTCCCCAAATGTTTCCAAGCAGGCTTGCAGACTGGACGCTAATGTCATGAGAGGCATACCATCTAGGAGCTTGCTGGGCGTGCTTTATGGAGTCTCTTACTTGGGTCGGAATGTCTTGGATCAGCGTGCCTCCTAGGGCTACGTTCAAGACCTGACAACCCCGGCAAATAGCTAGAATGGGCATGTTACGCTCAAGGGCAAAACCTGCCGCCCATAAATCCAGATCATCCCACTGGGGATCGATCGTACCGCACTGAGCTATAGGATTCTCGCCGAAACGGCCTGGATCCACATCATCGCCACCTGGCAAAACAAGACCGTCCAAGCCCTCAAGAATGTGGAATATCTGCTCCTTGGGTTGGTACGGTATAAGAATGGGAATCCCCCCGGCTTTGATTATGGCTTGAATATACGCTGTGGCAACAAACCAGCGATCCCGTTTTTCTTGTTCATGTGCGCAGAGTAGGCCAATCACAGGTCTATCCTTTGGCATCGATACCCCTCCTAAGTTCAAATAAAAACACCCACGAAAGGAGTGTTTTGCTGGATCATCACATTTTGGTCAGACCGAGGCTGATTTGCAGCGCTTCATCGATCTTGTTCATGGTCTCATCATCTAGATGGGCAATCTTCTCTTTAAGACGCCTCTTATCGATAGTGCGTACCTGTTCGAGGAGAATAACGGAGTCCTTTTCTAGAGAAAAATGCTCACTGGCTAGTTCAACATGGGTTGGCAACTTGGCCTTTTTAATGCGCGAGGTAATGGCAGCAACAATCGTCGTCGGGCTGTACTTGTTCCCGATATCGTTCTGCAGGACCAAGACGGGTCTTACGCCCCCTTGCTCAGAACCGATAACGGGGTTTAAATTGGCATAAAAGATGTCCCCGCGTGATACATTTTCCACTCTATTCAGCCTCCGCCAATCGGCGCTCGTAGTCTTCTAGCAATTCATCACCGCAGTCTTCTTCTGCAAGACGCAGATTCAAGTCAGCCATTATCTGATAGCCTACTCGCAGTTTTTCTTTAATACAGTGAGGCTCTCGCTCCATTATATACACCTGGATGCAATTTTGTATAAACTGACTGCGATTAATCTGATTTTCCTGGGCGATACTATCCACCTGGTCCAACAGATGGGCAGGGATGCGGATCTGAATCCTTTTGTTATCCACTACAGAAGTCACCTCGTTTTGGACGAACTCAATTCATTATACTGTTCAGAGGCGGGTACTGTCAATAATGGGAGGCGTTGCCTATTTCCATGTTTTATGGTAAACTCTGTCTCAAGGGGATGGGTATGTCCACATTTTAGGGGGTTGGGGTATGCAGTTACTAGGATCGCGACTCAAGCAGAGACGCAGACAGCTTCGCATGCGGCAGGGAGATGTGGCAGGCACAGCATCTGCAAGCTTCTTGAGTAAGGTAGAGAACGGAGTAGCTACGCCTTCCCTTGGTAATCTCAGGGATTGGTCCCAGCAGCTCCAAACATCAACGGCGGATCTATTAGGTGATCATTTGATTCTTGAGGCGGCAAAACACTGTATCCTACTTACAGAGAAGTGCCACCACTACCTTGATCAATTGCCACCATCACCCATCACGCTATTTCTGCGAGATTTGAGTACTTGTGCAACGGCACTAAGCGCCCCTGTTCCTATTGTTCCTCCGGATCCCGAACTTCAGTACCTAACTGCAAGAGTTCTCCGGCATCGCGGCATGCTCCAAGAAGGAAAGGCGTTAGCCGAGCGAGGCCTGGCAAACACCCTTGATCCCTTCCTACGCATTCGCTTATTCTCTCTATTATGCCTAATCTATGGGGAGCTACACGAACTAACGAAGAAAGAGGAAAGTCTGGAACACTTACGAATGACAATTCAAGAATTGGATCAC
>JAAZLY010000313.1 GCA_012799115.1 Bacillota bacterium | reverse complement strand
GTATAATTATTTTGTCGTGCTAGACGGGGAGGTAGCGGTGCCCTGTACCCGCAATCCGCTGTAGCGGGGTCGAATTCCTATTTGAGGATTGGTTTTGTGGAGTCTGGTTTGGGCAAGTGGTGTTGACAATTGGGTCTTACGCAATAGGAATCCATGAATCCCGTCAGGTCTGGAAGGAAGCAGCGGTAAGTGGAGACTCCTATGTGCCGTGAGGGTGCCTGGTTCGAGCTAACTACCCGAATAACGTCTGGAAGACCATTTTCGAGGATAGGTGCACGACATTTTTTTATGTTCATATTTAGGTTAAGTTCTCCTGGAGGACTTTGCTCCAACGGTCGAGAAACCATAAAAGAAGACTCGTGGAAGAGGAGGGAGATTCGGTGAGCTACCAATCATTGTATCGCACATCGCGACCACAGTTTTTTGGCGACGTTGTGGGACAGGATAGTATCGTGAAGACGTTGGAAAACAGTCTTCGGAATCGCCGAATTTCTCACGCTTACCTTTTCACGGGACCCCGGGGAACCGGAAAAACGTCTGTAGCCAGAATTCTGGCTAAAGGTTTGAACTGTGAATTAGGGCCAACACCTACACCATGCGGAACGTGCCACGAGTGCGTTTCGATTAAGGAAGGCACATCCCTTAACGTCATTGAGATCGATGGCGCCTCCAATCGGGGCATTGAGGACATCCGAGAACTTCGCAGTCAGGTGCAATTCACTCCCGTAAACGCAGGCTATAAGGTCTACATAATTGATGAAGTTCATATGTTGACCACGGAAGCGTTTAATGCACTACTTAAAACGCTTGAGGAACCGCCGTCACACGTAGTCTTTGTTCTCGCGACGACAGATCCACATCGTTTGCCTGCCACGATTCTGTCCCGAGTGCAACGCTATGATTTCACTAGGTTTTCGGAACAGGCCATGGTGGATCGCCTGGCCAAGGTAGCTCAGGACGAGGGTATGGCTGTCCAGGAGGAAGCACTGCGCATCATAGCGCGACACGCGTCTGGTGGAATGCGAGATGCCTTAGGTGCGCTAGAGAAGTGCGCTGCTTTTGCCGAAGAAGTTACAGCGGAAGCGGTCGTTGAAGTTCTAGGAGTTGCACCGCAAGACCAGGTGGATGCGTTTGTTCTACATGTCCTGGAGGGCGCTTGTCGTGATGCTCTGCAGATCATTGATGATCTGTTTAACCAAGGCAAGGATCTAAGTCAGTTTACCCTGGGCGTCATTGCGAAGTTGCGTGAGGATCTCCTGGCAAAGGAAGAAAGCGAGCCGGCGGAGCTGGCGATTATTGAACAATTAGCTGAAACTGTGCGTGAGATGCGCTTTGCACCGGATCCCAGGATCCCTCTGGAGCTGGCAGTGTTTAAGGTTACAAATACTACGCCTGCGAAGACCGATGTGTCTAATAGTGCTGTGGTCGAGCTTGAAGAGAAAGTTCGCCATCTAGAAGCGCACATCGCCAAACTCCAAGCGCGCTTGACACAGGGAAAAGGTACGGAACAGGCTGCTCAGGCGTCTCGAGGATCCGAGCCGCCCCAACGCCGAATTGCAGGTCCTAGCGACGAAGAACGTTCGGCATTCCTGTTGGAAGTTTGGGCGGATTATCTTAAGGGTCTGCGTGATGAACGTCTGATGCAATGTGAGGCCTTCTTGAAAGAAGGAACACCTGTTGAGGTTATAGATGACCAAGCTGTTATCGCTTTCCCGCGGGATCGAGGATTCCATAAGGCAAGTATCGAGCAGGACAGTCACCGTGAACCATCGGAAAGGGTCTTGTCTAGGTTCATGGGCAAGCAGATGCGACTGAAATGTGTTTTTCAAGATGAGATTGCAGTATCCCCAAAAAGAAATGTCCCGGAGGGGTCGCCTGCACTGAAGCCCAGACCAAAACAAGTCGAAGAAGTAGCAAAACCTGAGGTGCAGCAGAAAGTCAACCCGGATGCCCCGGGGGATCTAGCGGCAGATGAGTTCTTGCGGGCAAGCATGGAGACTTTTGGAGGGAAAATCATAGCAAAACCGAAGGAAAACTAAGGGAATGAGGAGGCTTTTATGGGAATGAACATGCAGAAGATGATGCGTCAAATGCAGAAAATGCAAGCAGATTTGGAGAGAGTACAAAACGAGCTCGAGGAAATGACTGTAGAAGGGACCGCCGGCGGTGGAGTGATTACCGCAGTCGTTACGGGACATCAGGAGGTCAGGGCTATTAAGATTCAACCGGATGCCGTAGACCCAGAGGATGTTGAGATGCTTGAAGACCTGATTATGGCTGCTGTAAATGATGGGCTTCGTAAGTCACGGGAACTATCCGCTAGTGAACTTGAGAAAGTGACCGGCAAAGTCAATCTCCAAGGATTGCCTCCTGGACTATTCTAATGGCTCGATACCCGAAACCCATGGCCCGTTTAATTGAAGAATTGATACGCCTGCCTGGGGTTGGGCCAAAGACAGCGCAAAGACTTGCTTTTTATCTGATCGATCAGTCCCAGGCCGAGGTGAAGAGTCTAGCCGAAGCGATCGTTGAGGCCAAACAGCAGATCATTTATTGCTCGCAGTGCTTCCACCTGACTGAGGAGGACCCGTGCGTAATCTGTTCGAATCCCAGGCGCAATCAGAACTTTATCTGTGTTGTGGAAGAACCTAGAGATGTCATTGCTATGGAACGAACAAAGAGTTTTGATGGTGTTTACCATGTTCTCCATGGATCCATTTCACCTCTAGAGGGTATTGGACCTAATGATCTCAAAGTTAAGGAACTAGTAGCTCGGGTTGGTCCTGATGTCAAAGAAGTGGTACTAGCTACAGATCCTAACGTCGAAGGGGAAGCGACCGCGATGTACTTAGCGCGTTTGCTTAAACCAATTGGGGTAAAGGTCACGCGGATGGCCCATGGAATGCCTGTAGGTAGTGATCTGGAATATGTGGATGAAGTGACTCTGTCCAAGGCTCTTGAGGGTCGTCGGGAGTTATAGGATTCAGGAATAAACCGCCTTGTGTTGAGTAATACTAAACCAAGTATTACAGAGATGAGGTGGTTTTTTTGTCCTATAGTCTATCGGAGAGGTTTTGGGAGCTAGCAAATCGGTGGCTTGATGATGGAGAAGAGGACTTGCCGTCAGAGCCTGTTAAGGAAACGCAGGAAGAACTCACAGCAATCGTCAATGCGGCAAAGCAGGAATGGCTCGATGCACAAAGCTACTTTAATCACGCCACCGAGCCGGAGTTGGTGGATCATGCCATACTTTCTCTGCAAGCCGCCGAGAGAAAGTACATGTACTGGTTGAAGAGGATGAAAGATTCCCATTAAAGTGCATCGGAATATTCAGGGACATGACGCCATAGTATGTTCATGAGGACGAACCTAAGTGAGGTGAACCGCATGGACTTTCTAGTGATTATTGCCTACGTGGCCGGTGTCTTAATTGTATATGCCCTCGGGAAGATGCTCATGATCCCTCTGCGAAGCATTTTTAACCTCATCGCTAACGCAGTGATTGGGGGCGGTGTGTTACTCGTGATCAATTTTATCGGCAGCTTTTGGGATTTCGGAGTTGGTGTGAATCCGATTACCGCTTTGGTAGTAGGTCTCTTGGGTGTACCTGGTGCCCTTTTAATCATTGCTCTTCGTTTAGTATTCGGTAACCTGATCTCCTAACACTCGCGTCAATCACTCGGTGTGATACATGAGGCATCATTGTTTCTCGGCGAGTTAACGTGTGCACTGACACGATAGTAGGCCAATGGCAGCGAGTTCCCATCAGGCAGCTGGCTGTGTACTTCAGAAAAGGGAACATCGCTGAGCCAGAGCGCTTCAGATTCGGGTGCAAGGATGACTGGCATCCGATCGTGCACTTCCTTTAGACTTGAGGCCGCGTCTTGCGTGACGATTGTACAAGATGGTACTTCTCCACTGTCCCATAGTCCCGCAAAGGCAAAGGGCTTCCCTTGATCTAGAGTAATATAGACTGGATACTTCGCTGCCCCTTCTTTCTTCCACTCGAAGAAGCCATCGGCAAGGATCAGGCAGCGCCTACTATTGACGAGCCTTCGAAAGGTCGGCTTTTCTGCAAGTGTCTCCAAACGGGCATTAATAAGTGGCTTCCCCGGCCTCTGCTGCTGCCATGGTGGAGTAAGTCCCCACTGCATATAGAGTGGCTTGGGAGTTGTTTCGCCTGCTACAATGGTAAGGACAGAATGCGTTGGTGCAATATTGTAGCTCGGAGTATAGGAAAGGGAGAAGTCAAAAAGGTCAAACCGTTCGACCAGTTCATGGATTGGGGTATGTAAGGTAAACCTTCCGCACATGTGAACACCTCCTAACACCGATAGTTCCACACTTATAGCGGATTCCCTTGGAAAAGAAAAAATAACTGCTTTGCCTGTTGACAGAGATATAGTCCCATGATATTATACATCTTGTCGCCAATCACGGCTCCTTAAAAACAGGATGCATCAGTTACGGCTGACGGTGAACGGCGAAGTGATTGTCATAG
>JAAZLY010000312.1 GCA_012799115.1 Bacillota bacterium | reverse complement strand
GTAATGATTGGGACGAGCTTCTCGCCCCAGAGTTTGAGAAGGACTATTATCAAAACTTGAGGCGTTTCTTAATAGAGGAGTATCGCAAGTTTACTGTCTATCCTGACATGTATGAGATTTTCACCGCCCTCAAACGGACCTCCTATGAAGAGACCAAGGTCATCCTCTTGGGCCAGGATCCCTACCATGGGCCAGGACAAGCCCATGGCTTGGCATTTTCTGTGAAGAAAGGGATCCCCCAGCCGCCTTCCTTGCAGAATATCTTTAAGGAACTAGCCCGGGATCTTGGTTTTCCCATCCCGGGTCATGGTTGCCTGGAATCCTGGGCGGATCAGGGGGTCTTGCTCCTCAACACCACCTTAACCGTTCGGCGCGGGGAGGCCGGTTCGCACCAGCGGAAAGGTTGGGAACAGTTTACCGATGCAGTTTTAACTCACCTGAATGCTAAAGAGACACCCCTTGTTTTCTTGCTTTGGGGTAGGCATGCTCAGAGTAAGGAAGCCTTGATTACCAACGACAAGCACTTGGTCTTAAAGACGGTGCATCCGAGCCCTCTCTCGGCCCATCGGGGTTTCTTTGGCTGTGGACACTTCTCTAAGGCCAATGCCTTTCTCCAGCGCTCAGGACAAGTACCTGTAGACTGGCAGGTAGAGGTATGAATCAACGCATTCTCATTCTCTTTCTCCTTGTGAGTCTGTCTTTGACAGGCTGTTTTTGGGTGCGTTCTGATAATGGACTCACTACGGTAGATGTGCAGGGAGAAGGAGGATGTAGCCGAGAACTTCTCGTGACGAGCGAGAAGGTGACCTACCTTGTGGATGTAGGTCCAAACCAGACCGTAGTTTTGCCTCTGCCTCGGGGCACTTGGCAGGTGCAAGCCTTCGCCAGGGACGAGGCGGGGCAAGTGGTCGCCATGAGCCAACCCCACACAGTGCAGGGTGGGCGTCAAAGTATTGTATCTCCTGTACTAGCCCAGACCGTGAGGAAGACGACAGACGTTCGTTTAGGAGCTGTTCGCCACTCTTGGCGCCTAGACGGTAGTATCGAGATCACCTGGGAACCCCTTGCTCTAGAGACAGGCCAGCTTGAGGTCTGGAGGCGAGGGCACTCTAGCCCCTTCTGGCAAGCAGTAAAAACCCTGGGGGCAACAGAGAGCAGGTTTGAAAGCTCGGATCCCCAGGCCCGGGACTATCTCTATGCCCTTCGTTATGTAGCTCCCCTTGGGGACGCTGTCTTTGCCAGCCCCCTGGCAATGAGTCAGGGATCGAATCAAGGGATTCTCGATGTGACTTGGGAGTTTAAGCATCTGTATCCGAGTCTGCCCATGACCTTCGTATCCTCCTCTTCCTTGCTAGATGATCCGGGGCCCGTAGAGCCCTTTACCGAACTGATCGCACACTTTCACACGGAGGCTGACTATGAGCGCCGCGAAGAGATCCTGGCTCGTTTAGGTCTCGAGCTCATAAGGGAAATGCGCTCCCTCTTAGCGGTCGTTGTTAAGCCTCCAAAAGGGAGTGAGCGTTCCCTTGAGGAGTGGAGTTTCCATCAGGATGAGTTCGTCTATCTAGAGCCCAATTGGATCGTTCAGGCTACAGCCCTTGGATCCCAAGCCCAGATGCCTTGGTACTTGGAGTATATTCGTCTGGCTGGTGCCCACCGGACCACAAGAGGAAATCATAACGTGCGAATTGCAGTTTTGGACTCGGGTTTGAACCCAGAGAGTTTGCCCTCTGGTGTGCAGGTCTTGCCAGGTTACAAATTCGTGGACAAGGATAGAGGAACTAACACCCAGGATGACTACGCAAATGTTTTCCATGGCACAAACATCGCCAAGACGATCGCCGAGGCAATCCCCTTTGTCTCCATTCAACCGGTAAAGGTCCTGGGAAGGACCGGATCTGGTCGCATGGAAGATTTGAGTGAAGGTCTACTTTATGCCGCGGGCTTGCATGATACAGTTTCTAATCCGCATCCCGCCCAGATTATCAATATGTCTTTAGGAGTTCAAACGGATTTCGCGCCATCGATCCTTGCCAAAACAATTGATCGCATCAGGCGCGAGACGGATATTCTATTGATCGCAGCTTCTGGCAATAGCAGGCAAGGCGTCTACCATCCTGGCGTGTTCTATCCTGCAGCACTACCTGATGTCGTAGGGGTAGGCGCGATTGAGCGAGTCAACCCACCTAGGCGGGCTGCCTATTCTCACTTTGGGGAAGGGCTAGACCTGGTTGCACCCCCTAGTTTTGAAAATGGTACGTCCTTTGCCACCGCCTTGGTCTCAGGGGTAACGGGATTGATGCTCAGTCAGGGAATACCCGCCCGGGATGTGAGGGAGATCTTGACCACGAGCGCCATGGACATCGGGGATCCAGGTTGGGACCTGGAACACGGTCACGGACTTCTTAACGCCCACTGGGCTGTCTTGGGCATTACGGAAACCATCTTGGTGATAACGGACGCCCAGGGCTATTCTAGGCAGGAAAAAGTCCCCTTAAAGGGGACGAAGGAACGCTTTTACTTGCCCCCCGGAGAGTATCGTGTGGAGGCATGGGTGAACGTGGAAGGCGGCCAAACGCCGCAAGTGGGGGATTACATATCTTCATTTAGGCAGATTACTGTCTTGGAAGATGGGCAGTCCTCTCTGCACTTGATCCTCGAAGAACGAACCAAATGATTCTAGGCAGAAGTTACGCCCTCGTCTTCCTCCGTTGCCGCTTGGACAAGCTGTGCATCAAGGGACTTACTGGTATTGACCCCCAAAGATCGTAGATTCTCGGCCAGGGTGATAAGATTGCCCCGGCCGCTTTTTAATTGATTAAAGGCCTGGCTATAGGCTGTTTGTGAACGTTCTAGGAGCCTCCCCAATTCACCTAGGGAATCAACAAAGCCCACGAACTTATCATAGAGGGCACCCCCCTGTCGGGCAATTTCCAGAGCATTGGCGGTTTGGTAGGCTTGCTGCCACAGATTAGCGATAATCCAGAGCGTGGCCATGAGTGTTGTTGGCGTTGTGACAACGACTTTTCGTTCCCAGGCGTATT
>JAAZLY010000311.1 GCA_012799115.1 Bacillota bacterium | reverse complement strand
CGAATAGGTTTAAGGGGGGTGATGGCATGGGTCAGTGGTCAATTGCTGCACTATATGTCGCCGGGCTCATTGGGGCGGGCTTTGCTTCGGGGCAGGAGCTCGTCGTTTTCTTTGTCAAGTATGGGCGTTCCGGCTTGATGGGCATCGCCTGGGCCACCGCCCTTCTAACACTAGGAACTACACTTGTCTTGAAGTTGTCTGCCCAGCGGGAAACAAGCTCCTATAGGGATCTCTTCAATCACCTTGACCAGGGATTTGCTACATTCTTTGACTGGCTCTATACTGTTTTTCTTCTCATTGGTACCAGTGTCATGGTAGCAGGTATGGGGGCCCTTGGGGATTCCCTTCTCCTCAGCCTCGCCCTACGGATAGGAAGCACTTTGCTGATTTTCATTACGATTCAAAGAGGAGCCATAGGTGTAGGTAGGGCTAGCACCTATCTGGCACCCCTCCTTGTGCTCCTTCTCTGTACCATAGCCATCCAACACCTATTTACGGTTGGCATTCAGTTACCGGTATACAGAACTTGGTCGGCGCTCGAGGGGGGAACCCTCTATGCTTCTTACAATCTGGGTTTTTCTATGGCACTCTTGGCGAGCGTCAGTGGCTACCTTAGAACAGCAAGAGACCGTTGGACGGTGGCCTTAGTGTCCAACTTAATCCTAGGAGTCTGTATGGTTTTGCTGTTTTTGGCCCTTTCCACGCTTCCTCCAGAGGTGCTTCACTCTGCTCTCCCCCTGGAGAATCTGGCTAGATCCAAAGGTAGCTTGGCCCTGGGGATCTACCAAGTCATGTTGTGTGGGGCCATGTATTCCACGTCCCTAACCAATTCCTTGGCTCTCGTGAGTAGGGTCAGCAACTTGCCCAACTTCACCTGGAAGAAGGCCAATCTCATCTCTGTTTCTTTAGCCCTTGTCTTATCCTCCCTCGGCTTTGGTAATCTGGTGAGGTTTGCCTACCCAATCCTTGGCCTTGCAGCCCTTTGGACACTAGCAGGATTATTACGAACAACTGTTCGAAGTTGACTCTGCCGGGTTGGCGTTTTACTCCATTCTTAGGTATAATGGAAGCACTTAGAAGCGAAGGTGGTGGCCTTATGACACCCGAAGTCGACAAATTGTATGAAGAGGCATTAGCTCATTTGGAGGCCTGGAGGCTCGATGAGGCGGAAGAAGGTCTACGCAAGGTGATCGAGATGGATCCAGAGCATGCCCGTGCTTTTAACAAGCTCGGAGTAATCTTCGCCCGTCGGGGTGATTTGCGCCAAGCCGAAGACTGCTTTAGTCAAGCCGTGACCCTGGACGACCAGTTGGCTTCGGCCCATTCCAACTTGGGAAATATCTATGCCGAGCGTGATTGGATAGATCGGGCCAAAGCATCCTATGAGCGTGCCTTGGCCCTTGATCCAGGTAACCCGACTGCCATGCATAACCTTGGGGTCTTGTACAGAAAGGGTGGAGATATTGGTCGCGGCGTTGATTTGATGAAACAAGCCACTAGGTCAGAACGGAACAGACTTCGCGATGATACCAGAAGAGATCCAGAGAGTAGAAGAGTTGTCCGCATCGGCCTTGCGATCCTAATTGTTGCGGTGTTCGTCATCTTCTACCTGTTGAATCGCTAAGTATCCACAAAGTTATCCACAGAGGTTGTGGATACTGTGCATAACTCATGGTAAAAGCCCAGCTAGAGACGCATTGCCCTCTGGATTGCTGTTAGCGCCCCTTACGGCGCCAAATTAGAATCATTGTCCGGTTGCGTGCTTTCAAAATGGGATCCATGATTTTCTTAAGTAAGAACATGTCTATATCCCCCTTACAGACTCGAGTCGTTGCCCAATATTATATCCAGAGAAGAAGAATCTGTGACAGAAGGAAACTGGTTTCCAGTGGAGAAAGAGGTAGTGTTTGACAGACAGAGAACCAAAAAAATGAAAGGAGATGGACAATTGAAACAAACTCCATTAACGGCTAGACATCGTGCCCTAGGGGCCAAGATGGTGGACTATGCAGGGTTTGAGATGCCCGTACAGTATGTTGGAGTTTTGGAGGAACACAATACGGTACGGACCAAGGTTGGTATTTTCGACTTAACTCATATGGGTGAGTTTGAACTGACTGGGCCGGGTGCACTGGACACCGTGAACCACGTTACAACCAACGATGCCAGTGTACTTAAGGAGGGGGAGATTCAATACAGTCCCCTGACCAATGAAGAAGGCGGCATCATCGACGACATTTTGGTCTATCGCACAGCTGATGGCTTTTTGCTAGTCGTCAATGCAGCCAATGCTGCTAAAGACTATGCCTGGATCGAAGCTAACCTCAAGCCTGGAACAGACCTTCGGGATCTCAGCGACGAGCTTACCCTGATCGCTGTCCAAGGGCCGCAATCTGCTCCCCTGGTGGAAGAGATTTTCGGCATCTCCTTAGCTGAGTTGAAGAACTATACGTTCATCGAGGTCACTTACGAGGGAACCAAGGTTCTTTTGTCGCGTACAGGATATACGGGCGAAGATGGATTTGAACTCTATTTCCCTAACGCCTTGGCTGATACAATGTGGGATGAATGTCTGCAAAAGGGTGAAAAATACGGTGTAGAACCAATCGGACTTGGCGCCCGTGACAGCCTGCGCCTAGAGGCAAGAATGCCCCTCTATGGAAATGATATTGGCGAAGATACAACTCCCCTTGAAGCTGGCCTGACACGCTTTGTTAAGCTTGACAAGGCTTCCTTCATTGGTAAAGACGCACTGCAAAAACAGAAAGACGAAGGAGTCAAGCGTCGCCTCGTCGCCTTTGTCGTCACCGAGAAAGGAATACCTCGTCAAGGTTATCCGCTACTCAACTTGGAAGGCGAAGAAATCGGTGCAGTCACCAGTGGAACCCATTCGCCGACGCTCGATTATCCTATCGGTATGGGCTATGTAGATGTTGCCTACGCAAAACCAGAGACGGAGATTCAAATTCAGGTTAGGAAAAAGCTCGTCCGGGCGAAGATTATTAAAGGTCGCTTTTTGGCATAGTCTGACCTAGACCGGCTGCTTTTTGCCATAAACAAAATACTAGGAGGTTTCATCATGAGTGAACAATTACGGTTTACCAAAGAACATGAGTGGCTTTTAGTGAAAGGTGATGTCATCCGCATTGGTATCAGCGATTATGCTCAAAACGAGCTAGGCGATATCGTCTTTGTGGATCTCCCCTCCGTCGGTGATACCGTGGAAGAAGGCGAAGGTATCGCTGCTCTTGAGTCCGTTAAGGCTGTAAGTGATGTCTATTCGCCCGTGAGCGGTGAAGTTGTGGCCGTCAACGAAGAGCTCGAAGACAGTCCTGAGCTCGTAAACGAATCTCCTTTAGATCAAGGCTGGATTGTAGAAATCAAGGTAGACGGTGTTGCTCAAACAGGTGACTTAATGAATAAGCAGGAGTATGAAGCATTTCTGAAGGAGGTTTAAGTATGCGCTATCTTCCGTTAACGCAAGAGGAACGGAAAGAGATGCTGCAGAGCCTCGGAGTGGATAAGATAGACGATCTGTTTACTTCGATCCCTCAGCAAATGCGTCTTAATACCGACCTCGATCTCCCTGAACCTTTGGCTGAGGCCGAGTTAGTACGTCATTTTTCGGAACTAGCTAGCAAAAACAACGATCTAAAGTCGTCCGTTTCCTTCTTGGGTGCAGGCTCCTACGACCATTTAATCCCGAGTGCTATTAAACATCTGGTGGGCCGAGGCGAGTTTCTGACAGCCTACACACCTTACCAGCCAGAGATTACCCAGGGCGTACTCCAGAGCATTTTTGAGTACCAAACACTCATTTGCGAGCTGACAGGTATGGAAGCATCAAACGCTTCTATGTACGACGGTGCCAGTGCTTTGGCTGAAGCAGCCTTGATGGCCTGCGCCGCGACACGTCGCGAGCTTGTGGTGTTGCCTGCTTCCTTGCATCCAGAGTGGCGAGATGTTGTCCGTTTGTACCTTGAGAGTCAGAATGTATCCATCGCTTACTTGCCCTACGATGAGGCAACTGGAGTTGTAGACGCCAAGGCGATGGAAGATATCTCCTGGTCTGAAGCTGCTTGTGTCGTTGTACAACAGCCTAACTTCTTTGGACTCTTGGAGAACGTGGGCGTGTTTAAGAAGGTTGCCGAAGAAAGCGGTGCCCTCTTGGTTATGGCAGTGGATCCAATCAGTTTGAGCCTCCTGAAGTCCCCAGGCGAACTTGGTGCTGACATTGTAGTCGGTGACGGCCAAAGTCTCGGTAACGCCATGGGCTTTGGTGGACCATCTCTTGGTTTCTTTGCCACCACTGGTACCAAGCTGATTCGCAGAATGCCTGGTCGTGTCGTAGGGGAAACCGTTGACACAGACGGTACAACAGGTTTCGTTCTCACACTGCAAACCAGGGAACAACACATTCGTCGTGAAAAGGCGACTTCGAACATTTGTTCCAACCAAGCCTTGAATGCTCTCATGGCAGCCATTTACCTCAGCTTAATGGGTAAGGAAGGCTTCAAAGACGTCGGGTATCAATGCCTACAAAAGGCCAACTACATGAAGCAGCGCTTGCTTGAAATTGATGGTTTGTCATCACCCTTTAGTGCACCCTCCTTTAGGGAATTTGTCATTGAGGGCGATGTAGACTGGGAAGAAGTCAATATGCGCTTAGCTGAACATGGCTTTGTTGGTGGCTTGCCACTTGAACGTTTTGGCCAACCTGGACGGGTTCTATTCTCGGTAACCGAGGCCCGGACCAAAGATGAAATTGACAGCTATGTAAATCTGCTAAGGGGGTTGATTTCATGACCAAACGTAGACTTGTCCCCTTAATTTTTGAACGTTCCGCACCTGGTCGTCGTGGCTATCGCTTGCCTGATCTCGATGTTCCAGAGGTTCCGGTCACAGAGCTTATTCCGAGCGAGTTTCTCCGTGACGAACCCCCAGCGCTTCCAGAGGTTAGCGAGCTCGAGGTGGTACGCCATTACACCCAGCTCTCTAGACTCAACCATGGTGTCGACGTAGGCTTTTACCCCCTTGGCTCTTGTACAATGAAGTACAATCCTAGGGTACATGAGGATGTAACAAGCCTGCCAGGCTTTGCAGCGATCCATCCGTACCAGCCGGAAGAGACTGTTCAAGGCGCTTTGGAGTTAATCTACAATCTCAGTGAGTACCTTGCAGTGATCTCGGGACTTCATGCAACCACGTTGCAGCCCGCAGCAGGTGCACATGGCGAGCTGACTGGTTTGATGGTGATGAAGGCCTATCACGAACAGCGCGGAGAAGGTCATCGTAACGAAGTAATTATTCCAGACTCAGCACATGGAACAAATCCTGCCAGTTGTGCGATGGTTGGCTACAAGGTCGTAGAGGTTCCTTCGAACGAGCGTGGTGCTGTAGACGTAGAAGCCCTCAAGGGTCTTGTAGGTCCGAACACTGCGGGTTTAATGTTGACCAATCCAAACACCCTTGGTCTTTTTGACGAGAATATCTGCGAAATCGCTGAGCTGATCCATGACGCTGGCGGATTGTTGTACTATGATGGCGCGAATGCCAATGCCATTATGGGTATTGCCCGTCCAGGCGACATGGGCTTTGATATTGTGCACTTCAACTTGCACAAAACCTTCTACACGCCCCATGGTGGCGGTGGACCAGGCGCAGGTCCCATCGTGGTCTGCAAAGATCTAGCACAATTCCTGCCAGGACCTGTTGTGGCAAAGGAAGGAGATCGCTATACCTTCGTTACGCCAGAGAACTCCATTGGTAGAGTACGCTCCTTCTATGGCAACTTCTTGGTCTATGCCAGGGCTTATGCCTACATCATGTCCCATGGAGGGAAGGGATTAAGAGAAGTAAGTGAAACAGCAGTCCTCCACGCCAATTATATGATGAACAAGCTGAAGGATGTCTACCAGCTACCCTATGACCGCACCTGTATGCATGAGTTCGTTTTATCGGGTAAATGGCAGAAGGAACGGCATGGCGTTCGCACGCTCGACATTGCCAAGCGTCTCTTAGACTATGGGTACCATGCACCAACTGTATACTTCCCCATGGTTGTAGATGAGGCCATCATGATCGAGCCGACGGAGACCGAACCAAAGTCTACCTTAGATGAGTTCATCGAGGTTATGCGGACGATTGCCGAAGAGGCTGAAACCAACCCAGAACTCGTCACATCGGCGCCCCATACAACGCCGCTGAAGAGACTCGACGAGTCTAGGGCAGCCCGGCAACCCATTCTACGCTGGGAAAAAGCCTAAAGTAAGCACAAAAAAACGCCCTCTTCCATGGGGAAGGGGCGTTTACCTTTTCTACAACTATTATTGTTGTGGTGCCCACAAAACCTCGACATTCGCTTCTTGCTCAAGTTTGTACAAATAACTCTGCAAGTCTAGGGCCTTCGAACCACGGTAGTCTCTTTCGACTTCAGCTGCAATATCAGCTAGAACGGCTTCTTTAGCTTCGTTCTTGGTATGGACAGTAATCACATGCCAGCCGTAGTTGCTTTCTGCAATTCCCCATTCGCCAACAAGGAGACTAAAAGCCATTTCCTCAAACTCAGGTACTGTATATCCACGGGGAACAACGCCTAGATAACCACCCTGGGAGGCTGTACCAGGATCCAAGGAACGTTCGCTAGCAAGTGTTAGCAAATCGCCACCGTTTTTGAGCAGGGCCAAGACTTCATTGGCCTCCTCTTCGGTATCAACGAGGATATGACTTACTTCCACTGTTTCAGGTTCATCGTAGTACGAACGGTTTTGCTCGAAGAATTCTTCAAGGGCACCTTCTGGCACTTCAACTTCTGCTCTGGACAGATCGTCGAGGAGCATATTCCACTGTAATTGTCCGATAAAGACTTCTTCTGTCACGTTGTTCTGTAGCAAGAACATTTGTAGACCTTGCACTCCGCCAAGCTGGTTAACCACCAAGTCATACATTTCTGCGAAAGCTTCGGCATTAAATGAAACTCCAAGTGCGTCGGCCTTCTGCCTGATTATCTCATTTTGGATTAGCTCCTGCAGGGCATAGGAACCATATTGTGCTTCTAGTGTAGCCTGGAACACATCCTTACTAATAGCTACGCCATTGACTGTGGCAACGACTTGATCCCCTTCGTCAGCCAACAGGGTAGCAGGCGAAGCAATTAGGGAAAGGGTTAGAATCAAAAGCAAGAGTACTACATTAATCTTCTTCAAGAACTTCATCCTTTCTGTTTCTTCATCATTTGAGTATTCTCGCTTCCTTGGCGGATACCTCTTTAATCTTTAACACAAAGCTATGCTATAATAATTGTAATAGAGGAAAAAGGTGGGGAGTACATGCACGACGTCGGACAAATCTTGCGCCTGAAGAAAAAGCACGCTTGCGGCGGCCAAAGCTGGGAGGTCCTCAAGCCTGGAGTTGACACTAGCCTGAAGTGCACCACCTGTGGACGGGTGATTCTCGTGGCCAGAGATAAATTAGTGAGGCAGATTGTGAAGTAGTTTAGGCAAATCTTCCTGGTTAGAATATAGTGAACAAATAGACTCTTAACTAGGGGGTTTGCTTGGATGGCAACTCGACAATTTTTTGCCGGAAGTAACTCAGGCCAGGGCTTTTACTCACTCTTTGACAATATCATCGACCCTGAGGCGAAACGGATTTATCTCCTTAAGGGAGGGCCTGGCACAGGAAAATCTAGCTTTATGCGCTATATTTCTGAAGCAGTTGGGGATCTTGGTTATGAACAAGAACTCTTTTTCTGTAGTTCCGACCCTGGAGCTTTGGATGCAGTACACTTTCCTGCCTTAGGCATAGCCTTAATTGACGCAACCGCTCCCCATACCATCGACGCAGACTTGCCGGGCTGTAGAGATCAGATTGTCGCCCTTGGTGACTTTTGGGACAAGGATCTTCTAGACCAAAAGCGGCATGAAATCGTTAAAGCAGGACGCATTAAGAAGAACCATTTTGCTGCCGCTTTCCGCTATTTTGCCGCCGCTCTCGAAGTTGAACGAAACAGCATGAGCAAGAATCAAAGGCAGGGAGACTATGAAGCTAAACTAGAACCGATCTTAAGGATGATCGAAGGGGTAGGTCACTTGGAACCTGGCCGAGTTCGGCACCTTTTCGCCTCTGCCCTAACGCCGGAAGGCTATGTAAGCCATATTCAGAACCTGGTCAAGAACCTGAGCCAACGCTTCATCTTGCAGGGGGGACCGGGCTTCGGACAGGGAGAAATGCTCGCTATAGTCGCCAAGTACGGTAAGAGAGCTGGCTATGCTGTGGAGGCGTTCCATTATCCACTAGATCCAGAAAGGCTCATGCACGTAATCATTCCTGACCTAGATCTTGCCGTCCTGCAGGAGACTTCTTTGGAGAATCTAGACGAAATAGAAGGCCCGAGAATTGTCTGCGGACCTTGGGATTATACATCAGAGACGGACTATCATCTCTGGGACGAACT
>JAAZLY010000310.1 GCA_012799115.1 Bacillota bacterium | reverse complement strand
GAGACCCGAACGACCCAGTCTACGATACTTCACGCAATCATCTCCTTTTTTAAGTATCCGCAAAAGCGGTGGAAAGCATCAATTTTATTCTGTTCAGCTGGTTTACCTCACTAGCCCCTGGATCGTAATCGATGGGGATAATGTTGCTATCTGGATATACCTTTTTGAGTCCCCGCAGCATACCCTTACCGACTACGTGATTTGGCAAGCAGGCAAAGGGTTGCATACAAACAATGTTCTTCACACCACTTTCGATAAGCTCTACCATTTCACCTGTCAAAAACCAACCTTCTCCAGTCTGGTGACCCAGAGAAATGACCTTCGATGCGTTTCTGGCAACGTCCTCAATGAACTTAGGTGGACTGAACCTCCTGCTCGCTTGGAGCGCCTTCCGGTACGTCGTACGATATAGTTCCATTACTTCTATAAGCAGATTACATCCCAGTCGTTCTAGGCGACTGCCTGCTAAATACCTGTGTTTGAAATCAAATCCCAAGAGAGAGTATAAGAAGAAATCGACCAATTCTGGGACGACGGCTTCTGCACCCTCCGCCTCCACGAGACTGACGACATCGTTGTTGGCAGTAGGATGATACTTGACTAAGATTTCCCCGACCAATCCTACCTTTGGTTTTTCCGTATCCACTGTCTCTAGGGAGTCAAAGTCCTGAACGATGCCGGCAATATTGTCCTTGAACTTCCGCAGTGAATAGGACTCCATAGACGCCTCACAAGTCCTCGCCCACTTTTCATAGAGTTCGTTAGCCGACCCAGGTACTGTCTCATAGGGTCTGACACGATAGAGACACTTCATCAGTAAATCCCCATAAACAAGGGCAATCATAGCCCTGTGAAGCAAGGGTAATGTAATCTTAAATCCTGGATTCTTTTCAAAGCCTTGAATGCTCAAAGACAGTACAGGCACCTGACCATAGCCAGCATCCTTCAGGCCCTTACGCAAAAAGCCAATGTAATTTGTGGCGCGACATCCGCCGCCAGTCTGGCTGATGATCACACTGGTATGATCGGGATCATACTGGCCCGAATTTAGAGCCTTTAGGAGCTGCCCAACCACAATAATCGCTGGATAGCAGGCATCATTGTTCACATACTTGAGTCCTTCTTCCACTGCCTCCTTGTCCATAGCGGGGCAGATGACGACATTGTAGCCCGATAGGGCCAGTGCGTTTTCTAGGAATCGAAAGTGAATTGGAGCCATTTGAGGGACAATGATTGTGTGCTCCTTTTTCATTTGACGAGTAAAGATCCTTCTCTTGAAGCCAACTCTGGGGGAAGAACTAGGTCTGTGCCCCTGTTTGTCCCTTTCGATCATGGCCGCCTTCAAAGAGCGAATCCGAATACGGGCTGAACCTAAATTATTGACTTCATCGATCTTGAGACAGGTGTACATTTTGGAGCGAGCATGGAGAATCTCCTCCACTTGATCGGTGGTCACAGCATCGAGCCCACAACCAAAGGAGTTTAGCTGTACCAACTCCAGGTTTTCCTGGCCTGCTACAAAACTGGCTGTAGCATACAAACGGGAATGGTAAGCCCATTGATCAACAACCCGCAAAGGCCTTACGACCTTACCTAAGTGGGCGACGGAATCTTCAGTCAAGACGGCCATTCCTAAATCATTGATCATGTCGGGAATACCATGGTTGATTTCGGGATCAAGATGGTAAGGGCGGCCAGCAAGGACAATTCCCTTGAGATTGTGTGCGGTCAAGTATGCCAGGGTTTCTTCACCCTTTTTCCGCATATCTGCCTTGTAGTTCGCAAGTTCAGTCCAGGCTTTATCAACAGCCTGTTCAACTTCAGCTGGCTGGATACCCAGTTCAGCAAGCTCTTCAGTCAAACGTTCCGTCAGTCTCTCCTTGTGGGCGAAGGGTAAGAAGGGATACATAAACCGTATGCCCGCCTCTTGGACTTGACCCACATTATTTTTGATCACTTCCGGGTACGAAATCACAATAGGGCAGTTAAAATGGTTGTCCGCGCCTTCTTGCTCCAGTTGGTCATGGGTTAAGCAGGGATAAAAGATGACATCTACGCCCTTTTCTACCAGATCGACGATGTGACCATGGGCGATCTTACCTGGATAGCAGACTGACTCAGAGGGGATTG